>JARBTY010000098.1 GCA_029239935.1 Clostridia bacterium
ATCATACTTTCTATAACAAAAAATAATTCATCTCTATCAATGGGCTTTGCAATATATTCATCTATTCCCATACTGATGAATTTTTCCCTATCTCCCATAAGCGCAAAAGCTGTTAATGCTATAATAGGAGTATATCTCAATGCAGCTTCCCTTTGGCGTATCCTTTGAGTCGCTTTAATGCCATCCATTTCAGGCATTTGAATATCCATTAAGATGATATCGTAAAAAATTTTTTCATGAAAAGCTAAGGCTTCAACCCCGTTATTGGCTATATCCAGACTATAACCTTTCTCTTTTAGCATGCGTGCAATAACAATCTGACTTATTTTATCATCCTCCGCTAAAAGAATATGTCCTTTTACCCTTTTCTTTTCAATCATTTGCACAGAAAAATCTTTATTATTTTGCAGACTTCCTACTTTAAAACAGAGTGTAAAAGAAAAAATACTTCCTTCACCTTTTATACTTTCTACCCCTATTTTACCATCCATCATATCAACTAACTGCTTGCTAATGACAAGACCTAGTCCCGTTCCTGCATATTGTTTTGTAAAAGATGCATCTATTTGGCTAAAACTTTTAAAAAGTTTATTTACATCCTCTTTAGCTATACCTATACCCGTATCTTTTATTGAAAACTCAATTTCGCAATTTTCACCTATTAAAGAGCGACAATCTGCCTGAATCGTTATAGATCCCTTGTCAGTAAATTTAACAGCATTAACGATTATATTGTTAAGTATCTGCTTAAGCCTATGTAGATCTCCTATTAAATACTTAGGAATTTTAGGATGGATTTTAACATATAAACATAGCCCTTTTTCCTCGATGGATAGATTATGGATTTTGACTAAATCATCTATCAAAGTCTGAAATTCAAATAAAATAGGCTTTATGGACATTTTCCCTGCTTCAAGTTTGGAAAAGTCCAATACATCATTGATAATATTAAGCAATGAATCCACACAAGTCTTTGCAATATAGAGATTTTCTTTTTGCTCATGATCTAAGTTCGTAAACAATGTTAAATCTATCATTCCTACAATCCCGTTTAAAGGGGTCCTAATTTCATGGCTTATGTTCGCTAAAAATTCACTTTTAGCTCTATTAGCCATTTCTGCTTGTTCCTTAGCCCTTTGTAACTCTAAATGTGTTCTCTTTCTATCATCAATATCTAAAACGGTTCCTAAGAAGCCAGAAAAGCTATTATTTAAATCAAAATAAGGAGTAACTATACACAGCATATGTCGATATTTCCCATCTTTTCTGCGCATTTGCATCTCCATTTGATAACCTAAGCTGTTTTCAACTTTAGGACTATCTACCTTTGTTTGATAATCATAGGTTCCTTTATGGAATATAGTTGAAAGAGTTTTTATTCCCTGTTCCTTATCCATGCCTAAAAAATTTAGAAAGGTTTGGTTTAAATATTCATATTTTTGATTCGTATCTGTTTTCCACACCATAATGGGCAACGTATCTAACATCTTAATAACAGAATGCTTGGCTTTGTTCAGCTCTTCTTCATGACTCACCTGCGCCGTAACATTTTCGATAATGACTCCAATTTGATTTTCTGCCTCCGTTGAGATAAAAACAAAGTTGAATTTCATCCATAGGCGTGTAGGCACACCATAAATAAGAACTAGCATAGATATAATAATTTCTTCTGAATGCTCGTCTGTTATAGGCAGTTGGTACATAATTTGTCTAAACTTACATGTCTTGCATACTTCTGATTCTCCGCATCTTTCCTTAAGACTCACAACACACTGCATAGCTTGTTCAATTCGCTTACCTACTATTTCACTTTCAGACCTACCAAACATCTTTGAGAAAGTACTGTTAACTTGTTTAACCACTCTATTTTGATCCATTACAATCATTCCTAATGGCATCAATTCAAATAAGACCCTTAGATTATTTTTCTCCCTGCTTATTTCTTTTTCCATCTCTCTTATTTTTGTAATATCACGAAATACGATAACAACCCCATGTAATTCGCCTTCTAACCCTTTAACAACTGAAAAACTGGCTGAGATATAATATCTAACTCCATGTTTTGCTATAAGCTTAGATCCGCTAGTGAGTCCCATGGTTTCATTTTTTCGAATCACTTGTTCTATCTTATTCTTTATTAATATTTTATCTTCTTTTATATGGATATCAAAAACCTCATCAATATCTTTGCCTGTTGCCTGTAGTCCATGCCATCCAGTAAGTTTTTCAGCCTCCAAATTCATAAAGTCAATCACACCATTTTTATCTGTTGCTATAACCCCATCACCCATACAAGACAGCGTTGCAGCCAATTGATCTGAATGAATGGCTGCTCTCCTTCTTATCTCCTCTGGCATATCATCCACCTCCAACTAAATTTTGATAGGCTGCGTGTAGATTTTTATGGTTCCCGTTTCAGCATCCATTTTAATGGTACGGCTCATATATCCCCCAACATCAGCGAGTTTATAATTTACTCTCGTGTAAAGAAAAATTTTTTTAATCATTTCTAAATTTTTGGCACCAATATTAAAAAAATCATTTTCTCTAATTGAAAGAGCTCCTCCAAAAACCTGAATATCTAACTCATTTTTAAAGCATCCATATTTGTACTGCATTTCTTTTATGAGGAGCGGAATGCCCACGGTGGCATAATATCCCGGTCTTAGGATATCCTCCTTAATGCCAAAATCATCGGGAAGCACTATATGCATCATCCCTGCTACTTTTTTAGCAGGGCTATAAACCGTTACACCTACACACGATGCCAAAGCATATGTCTCCAGTGTATCCTCTGCATGGCTTGTAATCGCATAGTCCCCTATGCCAATAATATGATTCATATTTTCACCTCAACATCCCGCATACTACTTGCGGGATGTTTTCAAGAGCTACCTGCTTATCCACTGCGCCTATATGAAAGGCTACCTTTGGCATCCCATAAACAACACTGGATGCTTCATCTTGTCCAATGGTTCTAGCGCCTCTCCGTTTCATAGCTAAAAGTCCTTTTGCACCGTCATAGCCCATTCCAGTTAAAATGATGCCTATAGCATGCTCTCCACATTCTTGTGCAACCGACTCAAACAGCACATCTACTGAGGGACAATGTCCATTCACTTTATCCCCTGGTGCTATCTGTAATTTATGTCTACTTCCAATCTTTTTAACTTTCATCTGCTGGTTTCCAGGGGCAATATAGACTGTCCCCTCCTCCAAATACTCTCCTGTTTGAGCTTCTTTAACTCTAAATTGTGTTTGTTTATCAAGCCTTTCTGAAAACATTTTAGAGAATATAGGAGGGATATGCTGAACAATGACAATTGCCGGCATTTCAAAAGGCAGCTGTTTTAGAATACTAAAAATAGCTTCTGTCCCCCCAGTGGATGCGCCAATTGCAATGACTTTCTGTTCATTCTGCCCCCTGCTTAGCCTATCCATTTTTTGCGGTTTTGCAACGGCTAAAGTGTTTGGGGGCCTTACCCTGGCATGGACTGCAATTTTAATTTTTCTAATTAAGTCATTGATAAATTCTTCTACACCCCTAGGAGACTGTACATCTGGTTTCGTAACAAAATCTACAGCTCCTGCATTCATAGCATCAAAAACAGCTTCACTTACAGCACTTACAACAATAACTGGTACGGGGTACTGTGGTAATAAACGTCTGATAAATTCTATACCGTTCATCTTGGGCATCTCTACATCACTAATGATTACATCTGGCTGAAACTGCATAATTTTATCTGTGGCATCAAAGGGGTCAACAGCCTTTGCTACTACTTCTATTTGTAAATCTGTGGAGATCCCCCGTGATAGTACTTCTCTAAAAAGCAAACTGTCATCTACAACTAGTACTCTTATTACTTTTCTCATATTCCCCTCCTCAACCTTTTTATATCTTTATCTATTTTTCTTTTCTGTAAACAGCTGGTCTTATATGTTTAAACCCAGTTTTCTCTAAATTAATCCACTCTGAATGTCCTATAAAAAGATATCCTCCATATTCCAAGCTATTATAAAATTTTTCTATAAGCATATCCTTTGTTTTAATATCAAAATAGATCATCACATTTCTACAAAAAATAAC
Source organism: Clostridia bacterium (assembly GCA_029239935.1). Next base: position 4,091 of record JARBTY010000098.1, read on the forward strand.
ATGAAATTTTTTTTTGAAAGGAAATACATTCTCCATCAAATTAAACCGTCTATAAATGACTTCATTTTTTATTTTATCAACTATTTTATAATTTTCACTATTGTACTTTTTAAAATAATTTATTTTCCACTGGAGCGGTAAAGCTTGAATCTTTTCCTGACTGTAAATGCCTTGTTTTGCAATCTCTAGTACCTGATTTGAAATATCAGTAGCTAAAATTTTTGTATCCCATGTTGCATCCTTTTGCTTCACAACTTCATCAATAATCATAGCAAGTGTATAAGATTCTTCTCCTGTTGAACTAGCCGCACACCATATCCGCAAATCTTTTTCTTTTATTGTTTTCATCCAAAAAGGCAGCACCTGCTCTCTAAAAAAATCAAAATGGTCCGCTTCCCGCATAAAATAAGTGTGATTGGTTGTTATCTTATCAATAAGTGTGATGGTGGCTGTCCCACCTCTGTCTTGTAAAATGTACTCATAATACTCAGTAAAATTTTTAAAACCCATTTCCTCCAAGACTTTGTGCAGCCTTCCCATGACCAGTGTCCGCTTTTCTTCTTTTAAATGAATACCATAATTCTCTTCTATATAGGCCGCTAATTTTCTAAATTCTCCATTTGTAATAGTTATCACTAGTATTTGCCAAATTCCGTGTCATTTATTGTAAAGTTTTTGTGAGCCGGTTTCAACTGTTTATTGTTTTTTTCATGCATCGTATCAAGCATTCTTAAAACTTCTGGGTTAATCTCTTCAAATCCCTGATAATCTAAGTGATTATTCTGCCTTTTTAGTTTAAATCTACCTACCTGCTTTTTGAGCATCTCTGCTTGACTTGAAAGCTCTTCACTGGCTGCTGCTGTTTCTTGTGACGTTGCAGAAGTTGTTTGAACCACTTCTGCAATCTGAATAATCCCTTGATTAATCTGTTCTACGCCCAAAGCCTGCTCATTTGAAGCAACTGCTATATCGCTAACTAACACTGCTACTCCCGAAACACCTTGTACGATATTATTCAGTGCTTCTGCTGTTATAGTGGCTAGTTTTGTTCCGCCTTCTACTTTCTTAATAGAGCCCTCTATCATGTCTGTTGTTTCCTTCGCCGCATTTGCTGATCTTGCTGCCAAATTTCTTACTTCCTCAGCCACTACTGCAAAACCTTTTCCGTGTTGCCCTGCTCTTGCTGCTTCAACTGCTGCATTAAGCGCTAAGATATTTGTTTGGAAAGCGATTTCATCAATCACTTTAATAATCTTTGATATATTATTAGAAGAATCATTGATTTCTGCCATAGCTTTTAACATGTGCTGCATCTGTTCATTTCCATGAGCAGCATTGATTTTGGCATTTTCAGCTATTTCTTTAGCTTTATTGGCATTTTCAGCATTTTGTCTGGTTTGAGATGATATTTCTTCTATAGAAGCAGTAAGTTCTTCAATAGAGCTTGCCTGCTGTGTTGCCCCCTGAGATAAAGACATACTCGAATCTGAAACTTGATTTGATCCAGCAGCTACCTGATCAGAAGCTGTACTCACTTCTCCAAGTACTTTATTAAGTGACATGATAATGTGGTTCAGCGCATCTTTAATTTGTACAAAATCGCCCTTATACTCATTGTTAACACTGAGTGCCAGATTGGAGTTTGACATTTCTCCAAGTACCCGTGAAATGTCACTGACATAAACAGATAGTGCATCTAAAGTATTATTGAGAGCATCTTTGATTTCTGCATGGTCCCCTTGATAGCTCCCTGTGACTCTAACTTGCAAATTCCCTTCCGCCATTTCTTTTAACACAATAGCTGCTTCTTGTATCGGATTAATAAGTGAATCTAGTGTTTGATTAATCCCTTCTATTATTTCTTTATACCCACCTTTAAATCCCCCGACATTACCACGCATCTCCAGTTTGCCTTCTACAGCTGCCTTAGTAAGTAGTTTTGACTCATTAGAAACGTTTTTCAAATTATCTACCATAAGCTGCATACTTTTCGTAAGGATATCCCTGTCAGATTTGACTGTGATCTGTACATCAAAATGTCCCTCTGCAATTTTTTGAGCTACTTCACTTTGTTCTTGAATATTGTTTATCATTTTACTGAAAGCTAGCATTAACTTTCCAATTTCATCTTTTGTTTTGGCTTTGATATCAACTTCGACATCACCAACAGCTAACTTGTCTGCTGCCTCAGTCAGAAGCCTCATCGGTTTGCTAATAATTTGTGTTAAGAAAAGTCCTAGAATCATTGCTGTAATGACTCCAATAGCTATAACGATACTCATAATAATAGTCGCCATTGTTGCCTGCTCGGTGTTAGCATCTGCCTGTATTTTAGCCTCGTTCAGCTTTGCAGCCTGAAAACTAACAATTGCTTCTTCCAGTTCTTTTGAGGCGATACCGCTTGCTCCAGTTGCACTCATCAGTTCAATAACCTGCGCTTTTTGATCTTGCTCAATAAGTTCTTCAATCTTATCCAGCTGATTATTCAGTGCCTCATTTTTCTTTACTAGATCATCATATAAATCTTGTGCTTCCTGTGATGTAATCGTCTTATTTACTTTCTCTAAATTTTGGTCTATGATAGCTTGCCTTGCCGCTATATTCTCAAAATAACCTTTGCTTGTTGTCTTATTTTCTGATAATAGTATATCTCGTACATCTACCCGTAATCTCTGGAATGCTGTGGAAATTTCAGAGACTTGTCCAATAGGAACAGTCATTTTTTCATAAAGTTCCGAATCCGAAGCACTAATTGCATGGATATTGGTAATACCCACAACACCTACAATAGCTGCTATGATTGAAACCACGATAAAACTGAGTAATAACTTACTGCTTATTTTAAGATTGTAAAACCATTTCATATCAAAATCCCCCTTGATTTTCATTAGTATTTTAACTAAATTGTAAGTTCCAAGCTTTCTATTTCCTCTTTATCAATAAGCTTTTGGCAGTCTAATAAAAGTTTCACTTCATGACCTACTTTACCAATTCCCATAATATATTTATTCGAAGAACCTAAATGAGTCATAGGCGGCACTACAATATCTTCTTCTGGAATAGCTGTCACTTCTGCTACACTATCTACAATAAGTCCCACTGAGTTTCCCAAAATATCAATCACTATAATACATGTCCTCTCATTATACTCTCTAAACTCCTTTTTAAATCTGAGGCGCATATCCATAACTGGAATAATCTTACCTCTTAAATTAACGATACCTCTTATATATTCTGGTACCTGCGGCACCTCAGTAATAGACAATATCCCTATAATTTCAGTTACAAATTCGATACTGATTCCATAGAATTCTTTACCCAATGAAAAGGTTAAAAATTTTCCTTTTTGAGTATCTTCTATATCATCCTCAAACTCTTCAACTCTGCTTTTAGACATTTTACGCCTCCCTGCAATCATTTTACATTACTTACATCTACAGATGATGTGAATCCAAAAGTCCCCCAACATCTAATATTAAGCTAATGCTCCCGTCTCCTAACAAAGTACACCCAGCAATTCCATTAATTTTTTTTATATTTTTAATATAATTAGGAAGTGCTTTGACTACTACTTGCTGCTGTCCTAGAAGTTCATCTGCAAACAAACAAATTACTTTTTCATTTTGTTCTACCATAATCAGTATCCCTTCAGAAAAACTTTTGATTTTTGTTTTTACTTTATGATACTTATGTAATCTTAAAATAGGATAACATTGCCCTCTTACCATAATCATTTCATTATCATCAGGATCTGTAAAACAGTCTTCATCTTGACATCTAAACGATTCTTTTATCGCTACAATAGGAATGGTATATCTTGAATGACCTACTTTGATATTCATGCCATCAATGATAGCTAAGGTGAGTGGTATCTTAAGCGTAATCATAGTACCTACGCCCTCTATACTTTCTACTGCTACACTTCCTCTTACCTTCTCTAAATTTTTTGTAACGACATCCATGCCTACTCCTCTTCCTGAGAATTCAGTAATATCTTCCTTCGTAGAAAATCCAGGCAATAATACAAGCGAGTAGATTTCTTTATCTGTCATATCGGTTTCACTTTTTTCCAGCAAACCATTTTCTTTAGCTTTCTGAATAATTTTATTTTTATTTAATCCCCTTCCATCATCTTTTATAATTACCAAAACATCATTCCCTTGATTTCTAGCCTCCAACACGATAGTTCCTATTTTATCTTTCCCTCTTTGCCTACGCTCCTCTTTATCTTCAATACCGTGATCAATAGCATTTCTAATGAGATGCATCAGAGGGTCTGAAATATGCTCAATAATATTTTTATCTACCTCCGTCTCTTCTCCAACAACCTCTAATTGCACTTCTTTACCTAATTTCTTACACATATCCCTCATAATACGATGCATCTTTAAAAACGTAGTGGACAGTGGAACCATACGTATTGACATCACCATATCTTGAAGTTCAGCGGTTATTTTATGAAGTTGTCTTGCAGCTTTTTGAAAATTTTCTAACTCTAAATGCTGAATTTCAGGATTTTTTGTTACCATAGATTCAGCGATAACCATCTCTCCTACGAGGTCCATCAGTTTATCCAGTTTATTTACATTTACACTGATCATTGCCTGATTTCCCTGGTTATAGATCTCTTTTGAGGGTTGATTTTTATTCTGTTTTTGTTCTGTATATGGCATTTTATCTGCGCTATTTTCAACACTACTTCTTTGAGCTGTATAAAATGATTCAAATTCTTGGTTGTCTTCAAGCTGTATTAATATAAGTTCCTTTAAAAAAATAGTTTGCATAAGAAATTGGTATACTTTTTCATAAGGCTGATTGGTCTTCATCAAAATTTGAAATCCCTTTTCACGAATATCAGCACTGCTATCCTCATTTTCGCAAATATCTTGAGGTGTATAAAAAATTTCTTCTGATATCTCAGCCAGGCGATGAATAATAGTATAAGCTCTTATATTTTCCATCTTACAATCTTCCTCGAAAAATATAGTTGCTTTATATTTATTTTCAGATAGCATGTCGCTCTTTTTCTCCACCGCAATATAATACTGCTGATTTTTATTGGTTTTTGGTCTTTCCAGCGAGCCTTCACAATGATTTTGAGATTTTAGCAGCAACAGGAAGTCTTTAAGTTTATCAATAAGCAAAGTGGCTTTCCCATCTGCTTCATCCCTGCCTTTAATCTTTTCAATCTCTACTTTTACAAAATCTACGCTTTCAAGTACCAAATCCGAAAGCTTGGCACAATCCACGATTTCGGGCTTTTGCTCTCTTAAAAAATAAAAGAGATCTTCTACTGTATGAGCAAGGGTTGATACCTCATTAAACAACATCATTGCTGAAGATCCCTTTATAGAGTGCATCAAACGAAAGATTTCATTGACTGCTTCCTCTGAATAAATATTTGATTTTTCACATTCCATAATTACCTGCTCCAGTTGTTCTAATAACTGAGATGTTTCAAATATATACATTTCGAGCATTGGCTCATTAACATAATCATTCAATCATTTGCCTCCCCTTCTTAATCAAAATCTGTATATACAACCTAAAATATTATTTAAATCAACATATTTCGATAATATTATATCATATTTTCATTTGATTTTATTTATATTTTTTTACTTAATAGTCATATTTTTAGATAAATAAAATTTTTGAAATAACTCTCTTTACTCCAAAGAAGTATACAAATATTGATAAGGACACGCAGCTCTGATAGTTGCGACATCTATATTGGCTTCATCAAAAATCAATGCATGCTGCTGCCAAAAGTACAATGACTCCCTAAGCTCTTGTTTTGTATGAATATTGGGGTCTTCCGGTTCTTTATAAGCTATCCTTCCTGGATAAGCAGTCACTAAGTCATATTTATGAGGATTGCGTCTGTCTTGACTTAGGATAACGACCATCGTATGAGTTAATGTCGCTGTCTTACCTTTTACAAATCTGGTGTACAACTCCCTATTAAGGCGCTTTGCATATACTATCATGTCTGTTTCTTTAGTCTTAATAAGTTTCTCATAACCTATTGCTTTTCCCATATTAAGTTCTCTGACAATAAATTCTTCCTGTATCGTCTCTTGTAATAATATTTCTCTTACCTGCCTCATGAGACTTGTCCATTCTACTATAAAGTCTGCTTTATGAGCTTCCATATGCTCTTTACACCTATCTGAAATGCTAATTTTCATCTTTTCACTCTCCCATGCATTCGTATATTAATCCTAAAACATTTTGGTACCTAATAATACTATTTTAAAAACTATCACTGATTTTATCCAATAAAAAATCATCTATTCCCATTAAGAACAGATGATTTTCTCATTTTT
>JARBTY010000099.1 GCA_029239935.1 Clostridia bacterium
TAAGCATCACTTGTTCTGGCATAGGGGGGGAGGGAAAATAAAGTCAATTGCAGCTTGTCTGTATCTAGTGTATAAGGATACTGGATAGATGCCAGAAACTCAACGGGTAAATAAACCAGGTTGTTTAAGAGAATAGGCATATGGGTAAGGATAGTCGTTTTCCCATCAATAGAAGCAATACGCTCATTTGGCGTGAACGTCAGTGTATGGCCTTGTATAGTCAGGGTATAAGCACTATCCTTAGGCGTAACCTGACCATATGTAAGTGAAGTGAAGTCATCCATAGAGAGATATAGCATATGTTCTTTTGAATAAACAGGATGCCGAGGTGAATAGGTCATATGATTAAGTGTGATCGTATAGTCAGTATCTGCAGAGACAGGGGAAGTTAAAAAAAGCAAAAATAAAACAATAATGAGTAATTTGTTTTTCACAGTACACCACCTTTCGGGGTATAGTATATCATAAAGCTTTTAGTTGGTAAAGTGAGTGGTTTTAAGAAATCCCCTCTGCTTAGCTTAAGTGCAGCAGGGGGGATTGCATGATTAGAAATGAGCTATAGAAGAGAGTAAATCAAAAAAGTTAGGAAAAGATATTTTGACACAATCTGGTTTTAAAAGCGTTGAGGGTGATGAGGCATTGCAGGCGGCCACAGCCAGAGACATGGCAATGCGATGATCATGATAGCTGTCCAGTACAGCGCCGCTCAGAGAATGACCACCTTCTATAATGAGACCATCTTCAGTAGGAGAAATAGATGCCCCCATTTTACTTAGTTCTTTATAAAGCGCATCGATGCGGTTGGATTCTTTGACTTTGAGCTCAGCAGCATCTTTTATAATGGTCTGCCCATCAGCAAAGCAGGCAGCAACGGCCAATGCAGGAATTTCATCAATTAATGCCGGAATGATACTGCCTTCAACACAAACGCCATGAAGTTTAGAGGTTTTAATCCTCAAATCACAAACAGGCTCACCACAGACCGTTTGTTCATTAAGTAAAGTAATATCCCCACCCATTTCAATTAAAATATCTAAGATACCTCTGCGCGTAGGATTAATGCCTACGTTTTTAATGAGTAGATCTGAGTTTGGAGTGATGAGGGCAGCTACCATAAAAAAGGCAGCTGAAGATATATCGCCAGGCACTATAATATCTGTCGCATAAAGTTCATCACAAGGAGATAGGGTAACAGCAGTGCCTTCACGGGTTAAGGTAGCTCCAAAAGCTGAGAGCATTCTTTCGGTATGATCTCTCGAAATAAAAGGCTCTGTAACCGTAGTAGGTGAGTCACCATAGAGGCCAGCCAGTAGAACACACGATTTGATCTGTGCACTGGCTACTGGAGAAGCATAAGTAATGCCTTTTAGAGGGCTAGGCACAATCGTCATAGGACAAAAGTTGTCCGATGTGGCCCCAATAGTGGCGCCCATTTCAGTAAGCGGTTTGATGACGCGGTTCATGGGGCGTTTTTGAATAGAAGCATCTCCTGTTAGAGTTGAAGTAAAAGACTGAGCAGCTAAAATGCCAGACAGTAACCTAACAGTTGTTCCGCTGTTGCCGCAGTCCAGTACATCTTGAGGAGGGGTAAGACCATGAAGACCCTTGCCGTGTACAGTTACTGTATCATCCTGAACGTCTATAGTGATGCCTAATTGTCTGAAACATTGAATCGTAGAGAGGCAGTCCTCTCCCATCAAAAAGTTGTAAACAGTTGTTTTTCCCAAAGCCAGACTACCAAACATAACACTTCGGTGAGAAATAGATTTATCAGCGGGGATATCTATGGCACCTAGCAAGTGAGAAATAGGATTAATAATCATAAAAGACTCCTTTTAGTAATAAATAGTATACTTATTTTCAGAAAGCACTTCAGTGGCAAGCAGCATATCAGATTTATTGCCGAATACAATCTTAATCACACCGGCTTCGAACTCACGGTTGTTCATGACACCGATATTTTTGATGTTGAGGTTATTGGTGCTAAGCAGTGTGGCAATAGAAGCGATTATACCAGGTTCATCCTTAGCATCAACAAGCAAGGCATGGTCTTTAGCTACATCATTAGAAGGTCCCTCGCTAAAGGTGTTACGATACATTCTGGCAGTATCAAAGAAATGATAGAGTTCTTCTTTGTCTTCACTTTCTAAAGCATCTAAAAATCGTGTCAGTATGTTTGTATACTTATAGAAGATCTTTTTAAGCTGCTGTCTATTAGATAAACATATACTGGTCCAAATATCAGGATTGGAGGAGGCGATGCGTGTGATATCTTTAAAACCACCGGCAGCCAGAGCATGAAGGTATTTTTTTTCTCCATCATTTTCTTTGACAACATGGACTAAGCTGCTGGCCACAATATGAGGCAGGTGGCTGATAGTGGCAGTGGCAAAATCATGATAGGAGGCTGATAAAATAAGAGGGATAGCACCAATTCGTTCAATCATTTTCTGAAGAATAAACAATATAAATTCGGGCGTATCTCCAACTGGTGTTAACATATAGTAGGCATTCTCAAACAGATAAGGTGAAGCGGCCAAGTAGCCAGACTTCTCTGAACCGGCCATGGGATGTCCGCCTACATAATAGACCCGTTTATCAGATTTTTTTATAATTTCATTAATCTCGCAGACAAGATTATATTTTGTACTGCCTACATCTGTAAGGATACAGTCCTTTGCTACGTAAGGCAGCAAATCTTCTATGATTTTGCAGGTGAGAGATACGGGTGTACATATAAAGATGACCGTACAGTTGGCAAATGCACTTTGGGTATTGGAGGCGATGCTGTCTATCACACCTTCTTCATACGCTGATTTGGTATATATAGATTCAGTATCATAACCAACAATATAACTGTTTTGAGCATGTACTTTTTTGATGGCTTTAGCAAGTGATCCCCCAATTAAACCAAAGCCAATAATGCCTATCGTCATGAAAAAGTTTTATTGCATGCTGCAGCTATAATTTTAAGTTCTTCCATAAGCACTTTGAACTCTTGGGGATCTAGAGATTGTGGTCCATCAGAGAGAGCCTCTTTTGGGTTAGGGTGAACTTCGATCATTAGTCCATCGGCTCCGGCAGCGATAGCAGCTTTAGATAAACTTGCAATATATTCTTTTTTACCAGATGCATGACTTGGATCTACAATAATAGGTAAATGACTTTTTGATTTGATTACAGGAATTGCACTGATATCTAAGGTATTACGGGTAGCCGTTTCGTAAGTACGAATCCCTCTTTCGCATAAAATAACATTTTGATTGCCTTCACTCATAATATATTCAGCGGCATTTAACCATTCCTCGATAGTGGCACATAAGCCTCTTTTTAAGAGAACAGGGAGATTTGTTTTTCCAGCAGCTTTTAGAAGTTCAAAGTTTTGCATGTTGCGGGCACCGATTTGGAGGATATCCACATATTTTGCAGCAGTATTGACAGCATGGATGCTGGTGACTTCACATACAATAGAAAGTCCAGTTTCTTTTTTTGCATCCAGCATGTATTGGAGACCTTCTTCTTCAAGGCCTTGGAAAGAATAAGGAGAGGTACGAGGTTTATAGGCCCCACCACGAAGGACTGTAGCACCTCCAGATTTTACGGCTTCGGCTGATTCAAAAAGCTGCTTTTTGCTTTCTACAGCACAAGGTCCGGCCATAATGACTAACTGGTCTCCACCGATTTTGCAGCTGCCAAGGTCAATCACAGAGGGTTTGGTATGAAATTTTTTGTTAGCCAGCTTATAAGATTCAGTAACCGGTACAATTTTATCAACAGCAGGTAGTGCACAGATAGAATCACTGCTCAGTCTTGTTTTATCACCAACAACACCAATGATAGTTACCTGAGAACCTTCTGATACGTTCACCGTGAGTCCGGCTTTGGTCACTTCGTTTTTAACTTGTTCAACGTCAGCTTGAGTTGCATTATGCTTCATTACAATAATCATTTGAAATCCTCCTCAGAAGTTTAATATTTATGAGATTATTATTTATAATTTTAAATAAAATAGTTATAAATATACATCACACCATAATTTTCTTAATTTATTGTACACCTATCATTTTAAGGATGTCAATTAGCTACTGGCACGCACATGGAGAAAGTTCTGATGAATATTTATAAATATTATAAAAAGTGCATAAAAATAACATCCTCTTTGTCTGTGATGAGATCAAGAGGATGTTAAAAAGTAGGTTTTAATTAAAAGTAATCTTTTTGATGAAGGTGTGTCACATCAGCATAAAGAGGAATACCATTTTTGTAAGTGATTTCAGGTTCTCCTTGAATGAGAGGCTGTAAATACGCCATAAAAGCTGGGGTAATATCATTGTGTTCTTCTGAAATCCACTGAAGAGGAACGCTTTTTTCTTTGTTAGCTATTTCTTCAATGGCATGATGGCCTATTTCTATAGTATAAGGTGAGCTGCTGGTTCTGTGGTAACATACCATTTGGGCTGTTTCGCCCGCCGAACCGATTTGGGCAGCCTTTTTCCCAATCAGAACAGCTTCATTTAAATCAGTGGCAGAGGCTATATGAGAAGCAGCCCTCTGGAGCACGTTTAGCTCAATCGAACGGATTTTACACTTAAGAACTGGCTTTAAGATATTTTCCAGGGTTTTGCCGGCTCCGCAGAGCTGTTTGTGACCAAAAGCATCTAAAGTAGAAGTACTTGCAGAGATGTAATGGCCATCACTGTCCTTAATGCCTTCTGAAACGGCAATAATAACATTTTTGCGCAGCTTTCTTATCCGCTTCACATCTTCTATGAACTGATCAGTACTAAAAGGCACTTCAGGGAGATAGATGAGGTCTGGAGCAGGGCTGTAGCTGGTTCTTGCAAGTGCGGCGGAAGCTGTAAGCCATCCGGCATTTCGTCCCATGATTTCTACAATAGTGACAGAAGGGATGTTATAGATATAAGTGTCATGGGCTATTTCGAGAAGACTTGTAGCAACAAACTTTGCGGCACTGCCAAAGCCGGGGGTATGGTCGGTAACAGGCAAATCGTTATCTATGGTTTTTGGAATGCCGATGATATTAACTTGTTTATTATGGGATTTTGCATAAGAGGATAGTTTAAGAACCGTATCCATAGAATCGTTGCCGCCTATATAAAAGACGGTGGTGATATCATTGCTTTCAAAAAAATCAAATAGAGAAGTGTAGATGCTTTCTGCATCTTCACAGGTGGGCAGTTTGAAACGGCAGGAGCCTAAATACATAGAAGGTGTAGCTGTAAGTGTATTGAGCTTTTCGGGTGTATCAAAAACGGCGGATAAGTCAAGGTATTTACCCTGTAAAAGTCCTTCGATGCCGTGAATCATACCATATATAGTATGGTAAAGGTCCGCATTTGCGATTTCCTGAATGATGCCGCTCAGAGAGGCATTGATGGCAGCAGTAGGACCGCCGGATTGACCAATAATACAATTGCTTTTTAATTTCATAAGATGGTAAAGCTCCTTTCGGTTGTCTCCAATATTAGCACACTTATCATAGCAAAAGAATAAGACAAGGTCAACGGATAAAATTCAAAGGATGGCTTGACAAAGAAGCAATGTATAGTAAAATATATAATATATTATTACCAAAATCAAAAAGGCTATGAAGATGCACAGTAAAAAAATTATATCCTCCAAGAGAAAAGGTATCAAAGGCTGTGAGTACCTTAGGTTCTATGATTTTTTGAAATTCACATCTGAGCTTTGTTTCTGAACACACAGTAGGAAACAACGGTTGCAACGTTAAAGCTCAATGAGTGTTTATACAGAAGTATAAAAATCAGGGTGGTATCGCGGAGAGTTGCTTCGTCCCTTTTGGGGCGAAGTTTTTTAATGCGTTATTTTTATAATAAGAAAGGAGTTTTTCAATGAAGGACAAATTAGAACAAATTAAAGTAAGTGCTGTAGACCTTATAGAAAAAACAGGTGCTCTTGGCGCACTGGAAGACTTAAGAGTACAATATCTTGGGAAAAAGGGAGAACTGACAGCAGTTCTTCGAAATATGAAAGATTTAAGTGCAGAGGAAAGACCAGTTATAGGGCAGCTTGCTAATATTGTAAGGGAAGAGATTGAAAAAAGGCTCGTTCTTAAAAAGGGCTTGTTAGAAATAGCTTCTCAAAACGACAAATTACAGGAAGAAATCATTGATATTACGATGCCAGGCAAACAGCTAACTTATGGGCATATGCATCCTCTTCAGCAAACGCTTGAACACATCCAAAGTATATTCCTTGGAATGGGTTATGAGATTATAGATGGGCGAGAAGTAGAGACAGCCTACTATAATTTTGATGCACTCAATCTGGGAGAAGAGCATCCGGCTCGTGATGAGCAAGATACTTTTTACATTACCAGTGAGATGGTCCTAAGAACGGCTACTTCGCCAGTACAGGTTCATACAATGGAAACACAAGAACTGCCCATTCGTATGATTGCTCCAGGCAAGGTATATCGCTCAGATGAAGTAGATGCGACGCACTCACCGGTTTTTCATCAAATAGAGGGGCTTGTCATTGATAAGCATATTACCTTTGGTGATCTAAAGGGTGTGTTAGCTGAATTTGCAAAGGCTTTATTTGGAGACAAGGTAGAAGTTAAGTTTAGACCTCACTATTTCCCTTTTACAGAGCCCAGTGCAGAAGTAGACGTAACCTGTGTGATGTGCGGCGGAAAAGGCTGTAGTGTTTGTAAAGGAACAGGATGGATAGAGGTATTAGGTTGTGGGATGGTTCATCCAAAGGTCTTGAAAATGGCTGGAATTGATCCAGATGAGTACTCTGGTTTTGCATTTGGAATGGGACTTGAACGTCTAACAATGCTTAAATACAATATTAATGACTTAAGACTTTTCTATGAAAATGATATACGTTTCTTGTCACAATTTTAGGCCAAGGTAGAAAGGAGAAAATAAAATGAATGTACCTATGTCGTGGTTAAAGCAATATGTAGATATAGATGTGGATATGAAAACTTTTGAAGATAAGATGACGATGTCAGGCTCAAAAGTAGAGGCAATAGAGGAAAGTGGAAAAGAAATAACCCGTGTAGTAGCTGGAAAAATTATAGAGGTAGCAGCACATCCCAATGCAGACAAGCTGCGTATCATGCAGGTAGATATAGGAGGCGAAACGCCTCTTCAGATTGTAACAGCTGCTAGTAATGTGCAGCTTGGGGATACCGTGCCTGTAGCATTAGATGGGGCAACTTTGGCTAAGGGGCTTAAAATCAAAACAGGTAAGCTTCGTGGTGAAGTTTCAGAAGGGATGTTTTGCTCTGTAGAAGAACTGGGATTTGATGAAAAGGATATTGAAGATGCCCCTCATGACGGCGTTTATGTCTTTAAAAGTTCTATAGCCCTTGGAACAGATGTTAAACCGTTTTTTGGACTAGGTGAAGTGGTTGTTGAATATGAAATCACCTCTAACAGACCTGACTGTTTCAGCATATTAGGGATAGCAAGAGAGGCAGCGGCTACTTTTAATAAAGCTTTTAAATTTCCTGAAATAAAAGTACAGGAAGTGGACGGAGATGCTGGGGCAATGGCCTCAGTAAAAATCGAAAACGCTACATTGTGTCCAAGATATGCTGCAAGAATTATCAAAAATGTAAAAGTCGGCGCTTCACCTAAATGGCTTAAAGACAGACTTTTATCAGCAGGACTAAGACCCATCAATAATATTGTGGATATCACTAATTATATGCTGCTGGAATTTGGGCAGCCAATGCATGCTTTTGATTATGACAAATTATCACAACACAGCATTATTGTGAGAAATGCATATGAGGGAGAGTCTCTGACAACACTTTTTGGCGATGAACTGACCCTAGACCAATCTATGCTTGTTATAGCTGATGCTGAAAAAGCAGTGGCAGTAGCTGGGATTATGGGCGGAGAAGCTACAAAGGTAACAGAGGACACACAAACGATTCTTTTTGAATGTGCCAACTTCAATGGCTACAACATCCGTCAAACTTCTAAAAAATTAGGTCTTAGAAGTGATTCTTCTGCAAAGTATACAAAAGGCCTTGATCCTAATAACGCTATTTTGGCATTAGAGCGGGCAGCTCAGCTTATTGGTGAGGTGGGAGCAGGAGAAGTGGTTAGAGGGGTTATCGATGTTTATCCAAACAAAAGAGAATCCTTAACAATCCCTTATGATGTTTGTTGGATTAATAAATTTTTGGGAACTGATGTATCGGAAGAAGAAATGATTGGTTATTTGACTAAGCTGGAGTTTGAAGTTAATCAAGAAGCTAAAACAGTCACTGTTCCAACCTTTAGACCCGATGTGACAATGATGGCAGATCTGGCAGAAGAAGTTGCAAGATTATATGGTTATGACCGTATTACGCCTACACTTGAAAGAGGCAAACCAACCATCGGACGCAAAAACTTTGAACAGCTTGTAGGGGACGATATAAGAAATTTTATGAGCATGTATGGGATTTATGGTGCTTTAACCTATACGTTTGAAAGCCCAAAAGTTTTTGATAAACTTAATTTAGGCAGTGAAAATCCCTTAAGAGATACTTTGATAATCACCAATCCTTTAGGTGAAGATTTTAGTATTATGCGTACGACTACTTTAAATGGCCTATTAAATTCTCTAGCGACCAACTATAACAGAAGAGTAGAGGATGCAGCCCTTTATGAAATAGGTAAGATTTATACAAAGCAAGGAGCGGATACGCTTCCAGGAGAAGTCAAAAAGCTCACCATTGGTATGTATGGCAAAAAGACAGATTTCTTTACGCTAAAGGGTGTTGTTGAAGCACTAATTGATAGGCTGCATATCACCGGTATGGAGGTCAATAGAAACAGTGAACTCCCATTTATGCACCCAGGCAGATGTGCTAACCTCATCCTTAATGGACAAAATGCAGGTTTTTTTGGAGAAGTACATCCTGTCGTGACTAAAAATTATGATTTAGACGTGAAGGTCTATATAGCAGAAATAGATTTCCAAACCTTATTACAAAATATCAGCACGGACATCGTCTTTAAGCAGCTGCCTAAATACCCTGCTACAACAAGAGATATTGCAATGCTTGTGAAAGAAGATGTTTTAGTTGGACAAATAGAAAAGACAATCAGTGAACGCAGCGGTAAATTACTTGAAAAAGTCCAGTTGTTTGATGTTTACCAAGGCAAACAAATAGAAGCAGGGCATAAGTCAGTGGCTTATAAATTAACGTTTAGAGCAGAGGACAGAACCCTTACAGATGAAGAAATCCAAAAAGTCATGAAAAAAGTTTTAAATGGCCTTGAAATGAATTGTGGAGCAAAATTAAGAGATTAGAAAAAAGCAGTGGAAGATACATCTTCTGCTGCTTTTTAATAGCTCCCTATACACAACATAAGTGTGTTATAATATACAGTAAAAGAGATTAAAATAAGATAAGGAAGGGAGCTAAATAGACAATGGTAAGTGACTTTACACATTTGCATGTGCATACTGAGTATAGCCTGTTAGATGGTTCGGCTAAAATTAATGATCTTTTAGACAGAGCCGGCGAATTGGGTATGAAGAGCTTAGCTATTACAGATCATGGTGTGATGTATGGTGTTGTGGATTTTTATAAAGCAGCTAAGCAAAGAAATATAAAACCTATTATTGGATGTGAGGTTTATTTAGCTTCTCGAACGCGTTTTGATAAAGAACCTATGGATTTAAGTTCTAATCATCTGGTGCTTTTAGCAGAAAACAATATAGGTTACCAAAATCTTATTAAGATGGTTTCATTAGGTTTTATAGAGGGTTTTTACAGAAGGCCTCGTATTGATTACGATTTATTAGAAGCCCATCATGAAGGACTAATTGCGCTGGGAGCGTGCCTTGCAGGGCCGGTCAGCAGAAAGCTCCTAAGAGATGAATATGAATCAGCTAAAGAGACGGCTATTAAACTAAGAGATATCATGGGACAGGATCACTTTTTCTTAGAGCTGCAAGACCATGGGATGAAACAGCAGCAAAAAGTCAATCAACTGACCATGAGACTTGCTGATGAACTCAATATCAATATGGTAGCCACCAATGATGTCCATTATATAAAAGCCGAGGATGCAAACCCCCATGAAGTGCTTTTATGTATCCAAACAGGTAAGACCATGCAGGATGAAGATCGTATGATTTATGAAGGGGGACAGTATTATCTTAAAGGTCATGAAGAGATGGAAAAGCTCTTTCCCTATGCCACAAAGGCACTGGAAAACACAGCTAAGATAGCTGACCGTTGTGATGTAACCTTTAACTTTAATGAGCTGAAATTACCAAGCTTTGATGTGCCAGAGGGCACCACAGCAGAGGCTTACTTAAGAGAAAGGTGTTACAGCGGATTAAGTAAAAGATATAACCCTATTACAAAAGAACTAGAAGACAG
>JARBTY010000100.1 GCA_029239935.1 Clostridia bacterium
TTTTTTTCTTTAGGACTTAGCGAAGTTAAATCAAAAACAAGAAAGCATATGAAATGCAGTGAAGAGTTAAAGGCCATTGGCATATCTTTTAGGCAAAACAAATATTTTATAATATTTTTACTTGCTGCTGCGTTGTTAGCTGAGAGTAACCAAACGATTACAGTTTTTCTAAGTCAACTCCAATATATCCGCTCTGGGATTTTACCAAAGTATATGGGATACATTTATATAATTGTTACGCTTTCGGGATTGTTATCAGCATGCTCCCATAGGCTTACCAATCGATTGGGAGAAAATACTGCAATAAAACTTTTGTTTGGAGCAGCCGCAATAGCCTGTATGGCGATGGGAATGTTTGCAAGTCCTATAGTTTCTGTGATGGGTATACTATTTTTGAGGGTAGCGGCATCGCTCTTGGCCCCCATTCTTATGACGATTCAAAATAGGCAGATTACGACAGCTAACCGTGCGACCATGTTATCTGTTTACGGAATGATTATGAATGTAACCGCAGTATTCACAAATTTAATTTTAGGTAAAATGGCTGATGAGGGTGTGAAGTATGCCATGATAGCAGCTGCGATATTTTGCTTTATCGGTCTCATGCTTTATATCATTTGGCAATCTAAAATGTTATTAAAGAAATAGATTTAATATTTTTGCCTCTTACAGTCGAAGTATGGAATTAGGCGTTGATTTTCTAGTATTTATATGATAAAATTTGCTATGAAAAATAAAATAGTTTAAATACGATGATGCGAAATAGTAATATGGCATGTTTTTTCAGAGAGCTGCTGCAAGGGTGTAAGGCAGTAAAACAAAAATATGAACTCATCGCTAAGTTCCAGGCTGAACTCTAAGTAGGCTATGGCGGTACTTCCCGTTAGAGAAGAATGAAGTGCACAAAGTATAAGTGATGAGCTTTGTGAATTAGAGTGGTAACGCGGAAATATAACCTTTCGTCTCTTATAAATTAGTTAAGAGGCGGGAGGTTTTTTATTTTATTTCAAGCTAAACGAGAGCGAGTTTAATTAAGGAGGAATAGAGTATGAAATACAATCACAAACAAGTTGAACAAAAGTGGAGAGCTCATTGGGAAAAGGCTCCTATTAACGTAGAAACCCCAGATAAAAAGCCATATTACTGCCTGGATATGTTTCCTTATCCATCGGGAAATGGACTTCATGTAGGCCACTGGAGAGGGTATGTACTTTCAGATGTATGGAGTCGTTATCAGATTCTTCATGGCTATCATGTCCTTCATCCAATGGGTTGGGATGCCTTTGGACTTCCAGCAGAGAACTATGCGATTCAAAAAAAGGTGCATCCAGCTATTGCCACAGCTGAAAACGTAACTAATTTTAAGCGTCAGCTCCATGACATTAGCGCCATTTATGATTGGGATAAAGAAGTGAATACAACGGATCCTCATTATTATAAATGGACACAATGGATTTTTCTCAAAATGTTTGAAAATGGTCTTGCTTATGAAAAGGAGATGCCTATTAACTGGTGTCCATCTTGTAAAACAGGCCTTGCAAATGAAGAGGTTAAAGATGGAGGTTGTGATAGATGCGGCAGCACAGTCACTAAGAAAAATTTGAGACAATGGATGCTCAAAATCACAGCTTACGCCGAAAGACTCTTAAATGACCTTGAGGGACTTGAGTGGCCTGAAAAGGTTAAAAAGATGCAGTCAGATTGGATCGGTAAAAGCTATGGTGCAGAGATTGATTTCGAAATAGAAGGCACTGATAAAAAGGTAAAAGTATTTACAACAAGGCCAGATACACTTTATGGGGCAACCTTTATGGTCCTTGCTCCAGAACATGAGCTGGTTATGGCACTTACAGTAGACGAGCAAAAAGCTCAAGTAGAAAAATATGTATTTGACGCATCCACAAAATCCTCAGTTGACCGTATGGCTGATAAAGATAAAACAGGTGTGTTTTTAGGAACCTATGCAGTCAATCCGCTTAATGGTGAAAAACTTCCAGTTTGGATTTCAGACTACGTACTTGCAGACTATGGGACAGGGGCCATTATGTGCGTACCAGCTCATGATGAAAGAGACTTCGCATTTGCAACTCAATTTGACCTTCCTATTGTACAAGTTATTTCAAAAACAGGTGAGATTGAAAGTTTAAAAGAGGCCTTTACTGAAGAAGGCATCATGGTTAATTCAGGAGAATTTAATGGACTTAAATCTGGAGAAGCAAAGGTGGCTGTGCCAGAATACCTTGAAAAACAAGGGATTGGGACAAAGACGGTTAATTATAAACTCCGTGACTGGGTATTTTCACGTCAAAGATACTGGGGAGAGCCTATTCCAGTTGTACACTGCGAATGCTGCGGAGTAGTGGGAGTCAAGGAAGAAGATCTTCCGATTACACTGCCACAGGTAGAAAGCTATGAACCAACAGGTACGGGAGAATCCCCACTAGCGGCGATAGAAGAATGGGTTAATACCAGCTGTCCGAAATGCGGAGGTCCTGCAAAAAGAGAGACCAATACCATGCCTCAATGGGCAGGTTCATCATGGTATTTCTTAAGATATCCAAACCCTCACAATGACAAACAACTTATCAGTAAAGAAGATATGAAAAAATGGCTTCCTGTCGATATGTATGTGGGAGGAATTGAGCATGCAGTACTTCATCTCTTGTATGCTAGATTCTATACTAAATTCCTATGTGACATAGGAACAGTAGACTTTAATGAGCCATTCACCCGTCTTTTTAATCAAGGGATGGTCACTAAAAATGGGGCAAAAATGAGTAAATCAAAAGGTAATGTCGTATCGCCTGATGAACTGGTAGAAAAATACGGCTGCGACTCTTTACGTATGTACGAGTTATTTATTGGGCCGCCAGAGCTTGATTCGGAATGGGATGATAGAGGGATCGAAGGCGTGTACCGTTTCCTCAATAAAGTATGGAAATTAGTTGATGAAAACAAGCAGACAACCGTTACGAAAGAAATGGAAAGACTACGCCACAAAATGGTTCATGATATCACACTACGTATGGAAAGTTTCAATCTTAATACAGTAGTAAGCGGTTTTATGGAATATACCAATAAACTGATTGACCTTCAGAAAAAAGAGGGAGGAATTGATCAAGATACAATTGAAACGCTTATTATTCTTTTGGCACCCTTTACACCACACATTAGTGAAGAGTTATGGGAGGCTGTAGGAGGAGTGGGCAGTGTATTTGCAAATCAATGGCCAACTTACGACGAAGAAAAAATGAAAGAAGATGAAATAGAAATAGCTATTCAAATAAGCGGCAAGGTAGCCGGAAAGATAAGAGTTGCTGCAGATGAAGAGGAATCGAGTGTACTGGTAAAAGCCAAACTGGCAGCGGCAAGTAAGCTTGAGGGCAAAGAGATTGTAAAAGAAATTTATGTTAAAGGCCGCATTGTCAATATTGTAGCCAAATAGCAGTATGGCGTTCATAACAAAGACCTGTCACTATAAAGTACGTATGACGTACCTGTAGTGACAGGTCTTTTGAATTCATTGCAAATCATACGAAAAAAAGAATGCTTAAAGGTCGGTAGGTCAGCTCATCTGGGAAGTAAGCATAGTGATAAGTGCTTCAAATTGACTGCGTTTATTAGCTGGGATGCGCGTTTTAAGATAGCCTAGTAATGCAGCCTGCATATCAGGGGTAAAATTGATGTTTCTCTTTTTGGCCTCATTCGAGATAGCCATTAAAGTTCCTATCACTTCTATATCACTTTTAGAAGATAAGGAGTTAATGGTACTTTGTAGAGTAGACATAAAGTTTTTATCTACTTCAGCAAAAGCCGGGTGTTTTGTTAGATCCATATGGGAGCCTCCTATTTTAATTTTATTTCATAAAGGAAGATAATACTTTAAGGATTTGAAGTTGATTAGGTTCAAGGATACCAGAAAGTTTATCAAGGATATCAGAGGGATTCATAGAAGGGGGCGGAGAACCATGAGGTGTTGCATTTTGAGACTGTGGCCTTTGGGAGGGTGTAACGTGCATGTTGGGATTTTGCTGGCTTTTATTGACATGAGGTTCACCGCTTGTATCATTATTTTTGACAGCTAATAAATCTCTGAACTCAGAAAGTTTTAAAATAGCATCTATAAAATAACCCCTATCATCAGAAAGATTCGATCTTAAATCATTGAGGAAATTTTTTTCCCATCCTGAATCACGAGGACGCGCTATGGATCTTACGAATTCTTCTTTTGAAAATAAATCGATTGTAGACATAAGTTCAACCACTTTAATAAAAACAGCCACACCTTTTTGCTTGTCAGCATCTAAATAGGGAATCATTGATCTGGATATATTTAAAAAATCATTATTCGTAGCAGAATCTATTGATCGCATAAAAATCCTCCTTTACTAATAGTATCTTTTATAATGTATGACTAAACATAAATATATTAGAACCAATTAAGTTATTTTTATCAGAGGAGAAGAATAAAATGTTAATGAAAACTAACAGTTGAAAGAGTTGATAAGTTATGGGAAAAGAACTCATTGTCCTGAACCTGGAAAGAGATTTAAACGAAATAGCAAATCTTATATGGGGATATATGGACAAAACATACATATCCGAACTAAAGACTAAGATCGACGGCTATAGATCAGAATGTCAATCAAACTTGTGTAAAGAGGCGGAGCTGATTAGAGCAGTTATTCCGTTTGTGTCAGAAGAAAAAAAAGTACTGGAGTTTGTAGTGGAGCTTATGACGTACAATGACATTATAGAAAAAAGTTTTAATGACTACGATGAATTAGCTAATTTATACAGAGATGAAAACAAAGAAAAAGAAACGTTAAAAAAGCTTACCTATAAGTTAATTCTTTTTAAGTTAATAACAGCTATAGAAAAGGGCGGTATAGAAAAAAAACTGGAGTAATGTAAAAAGGGGAATATCCACTAAGATATCCCCTTTTTATTGTAATTTCTTGATGAAATAATCGTATTTTTTTAACAATATATTATTGAATTTCGTTACGGAAGATGCCGCCATTGCAATCATTCATAAAGAAAAAATAAACAAGAACTGCTAAGATAATCCACATAAAGGTATTGTTGCCACAGCCATTGAATAATCCACCAAGTGAATTGCCGCCGCTGCCGCCGAATACGCCACAGCCACTGCCCCAGTTACTGAAGAGTAAGAAAGCTAAAAGTATCCATATCCAAAGATTACCACTGTCACCCATTCTAAAATCATCCATTATATTTACCTCCTATATTAAAAAATAAATGTTAATAATTCTTTTCCAAATAATAAAACAATGCCAAGTAAGATAAGTAATAAGCCTAATCCACTTGAAAAAAATAAAGCTGCCAATATGAGTAATGCGGGTAGTAACCAGGACCTTTTACAGTCACATTGATGACATGGGCTGCAATTATTATAAGAATTAGTGTTGCAATTGCAGCACCCGTTAAAACAAGGCATATTTGACCTCCTTATAAATACATACATATTTTATTGTATTATAGAAATTTCAAAAAAATGACTTAAATAACTAATAAACGGAAAAATTATATTTTTTTCTAGCGCTTGTATTATTTTTCTTAAGTCATAAAAGTATTTGGTGAAACAAAGCGAATCAGACTAAGTAAAGGTACATTTTCAAAAGATAGCTTTGTTTCTGAATCTTAATATCTTCATTAATATAGTATGAGATATGGAAAAAAATGTTACAACTGTAAAAAATTTTTTATCATAAATCTTATTGACAGAACAAGTATAATTGTATACAATTATACATATGAAAATTGTCGGAAAATTAAAAGTGGTAGATACATAAAATTCAAGAGGTGATAAAATGTTTGAATTAAATAAAAGAACAAATTTGCTTGAAAGTCCTGAATATAGGTATCAGTTAGAAGAACGCAGTGAAGCCAATATGTTTAGAGAATTTTATCCATATGACGAAGTCCCTAAAATCGCATTCAATAATGTACGTGTACCGATGGTTATGCCAGAAGAAATTCTCATAACAGATACAACTTTTAGAGATGGACAACAGTCAAGAGCGCCCTATACAACAGAGCAGATTGTTCATATTTATAAATTACTCAGTAAACTAAGCGGCCCTAATGGTATCATTAGACAAAGTGAATTTTTCTTATATAGTGAAAAAGATAGGCAGGCTGTCTATAAATGTATGGAACTTGGCTATGAATTTCCACAGATTACATCTTGGATTAGAGCGTCAGAAAAAGATTTTGAACTTGTTAAGCAGATGGGGATAAAAGAAACAGGTATATTAGTAAGCTGTTCAGATTATCATATATTTCATAAGCTGCATATGAAAAGATCAGAAGCTATTGCACACTATACAAAAATTGTTAAACAGTGCATAGAAAAGGGAGTTATTCCAAGGTGTCATTTTGAGGATATCACCCGTGCAGATATTTATAATTTTATTGTTCCTTTTGTAAGAGAACTTATGAAATTAAGTGAAGAAACAGGGATCCCAATTAAAATAAGAGCTTGTGATACGATGGGTTATGGTGTCGGTTATCCAGGAGCCATGATTCCAAGAAGTGTGCCGGGTATTATATTTGCACTTCATCAGTATGGCGGGGTGCCTCATGAATGGATTGAGTGGCATGGTCACAATGACTTTTATCGTGCAGTAGCTAACTCAACAACAGCTTGGTTATATGGCTGCAGCGCGGTGAACTGTTCGTTGTTTGGAATAGGTGAAAGAACGGGAAATACGCCGTTAGAAGCGATGGTATTTGAATATGCACAGCTTAGAGGTACACTCGATGGAATGGATACAAGAGTAATCACTGAACTGGCTGAGTATTTCCAAAATGTGATTGGAGAAAAAATACCAGAAAGAACACCTTTTGTAGGAGAAAATTTTAATGTTACAAGAGCAGGCATTCATGCAGATGGTCTTCTTAAAAATGAGGAAATTTATAATGTTTTTGATACTGATAAATTTTTAAATAGGCCAGTTAGGGTATCAGTCAGCAATACCTCAGGACTTGCGGGGATTGCCCATTGGATTAATACCAATAAAAAGTTCCCAATGCTTAAAGACTTAGAGAAAAGCAGTCCTCTTTGTCTAGAAATTAAAGAATGGGTAGATAAAGAATACGATGAAGGTCGTGTCACAGTCATGAGTGACGAAGAGCTGGAGACGTTTATTGAAGAGTATCTTGCAAAAAACACCGCTCAAAAAACGACTGAATAATATAGTGCATTAACATAGGAATTGGACAAATAGGTGTAAATTTTGGTATAATAGCAAATAGATTAAAGTATCAATAAAACATATCAGGAGGTTAGAGCGATGGATAAATTACAGACTGCCAGAGAGCATTTCAGTAAACTAGTTGAAGAACAATTAGCGCGCGTTGCAAAAATGAAGGAAGATACAGGGGTTGTTGACTACGCTAAGCTTGATAAAATTATTATTGGATGCTGCGGTGGTGACGGTATCGGTCCAGCTATTACGTTAGAAGCGGAGAGAGTACTCCGTGCAGTTCTAAAAGAAGAAGTTGAAAACGGAAAGATAGAGTTTAGACAAATTGAAGGACTTACAATCGAAAATCGTATTGCTGTTAACAAAGCAATACCAGACGATGTATTAGCAGAAATTAAAGCATGTCATATTATCTTAAAGGGACCTACAACAACCCCAAGTAAGGGAGATGGCCCTAATATTGAAAGTGCGAATGTAGCAATGAGAAGAGAATTAGACCTTTTTGCAAATGTAAGACCTGTGTCTGTACCTGAAGAAGGGATCGACTGGACATTTTTCCGTGAAAATACTGAGGGCGAATATGCCTTAGGCAGTAAGGGTATTGTGATTGATGAAGACATGTCTTTTGATTTTAAAGTGATTACAACTCAGGGAACAAGAAGAATTGCACAGGCAGCCTTTGATTTTGCTCAAAAAAATGGCAAAAAGCATGTGGCTATTATTACTAAGGCAAATATACTTAAGAAAACTGATGGTAAATTCTTGGACATTTGTTATGATGTTGCAAAAGATTATCCAGATATTCAAGCTGATGATTGGTTTGTAGATATTATATCTGCTAACCTTATTAATGAGAAAGTTAGAAATCAGTATGAAGTTTTTGTATTGCCTAATTTATATGGCGATATTATTACTGATGAAGCAGCTCAAATCCAAGGTGGTGTGGGTACAGCAGGCAGCGCAAACATTGGTAATAAATATGCTATGTTTGAAGCGATTCACGGCAGTGCGCCAAGAATGTTAGAAACAGGCAGACAAATATATGCCAACCCAGCAAGTATGATTAAAGCGGCAGAACTATTACTTCGTCATATAGGTCATGCCCAAAAAGCAGATCAAGTATTAAAAGCGCTTAAAGCAGCAAATGATACAGTTAAAATGACAGGCAGAAGTGATGGCGCAACAGGGGCTGAGTTTGCTAATTGTGTGATCAGTAACTTATAAGCAATCAATGGATTTTGTAAACAATAGATGATTTAATAAAACACAAAAGGTGAGTACAGTCCCAGGGGCCTGTACTCACCTTTTCTTGAGAATGTTTTTAGGGAGATTGCGGGTTGATAAATAATTTGTTACTTTTTGTTAATGACTTTGGTTGAATTGACAAGAACAAGAGGCGTATAATGAAGAAATGAAAATGAACGAGTGTGGGAGTGACGGGTATGAAGGATTTAACAACAGGTAAAGAGTGGAAGAGGATACTGGAATTTGCAGTCCCTATGTTTATAGGGAGCATATTTCAACAGCTCTACAATGTAGCAGATAGTGTGATAGTAGGACAATTCGTTGGGAAAGATGCCTTGGCAGCAGTAGGAGGGAGCTTCCCTATTATTTTGCTTTTAAGTTCTTTAATGATGGGGGTTACCATGGGGACTTCTATACTTATTGCACGGTATTACGGGGCGCGGGACATAGACAACATAAAAAAAAGTGTACAAAGCGGATACTTTATTTTAGCAGTAGGAACCATCCTAATGAGTACTATAGGAATGGTTTTTGCAAAGGATATGTTAAGGGGGATGAAAGTACCAGAAGAAATCATGGGTGATTCAGCAACCTATTTAAATATTATGTTCTTAGGATTGGTTGGATCATTTGGTTATAATACAGTAAGTGGGATGCTGAGAGGTTTGGGTGATTCTAAGACACCGGTATATTTTTTGGTGCTCTCTACAGTTTTGAATGTGTTCTTAGACCTTCTATTTGTTGTCGTATTTAATAGGGGGGTAGCAGGAGTAGCGTGGGCAACACTTATAGCGCAGTTCACATCTTTTATCAGTTCTTTAATTTATCTCTATGCCAAAACCGAGGTCTTTAGGTTTAATGTATTTAAGACCCCATTAAATAAAGATAACTTAATCATTTCAATGAAATTAGGACTTCCAACAGGTATTCAGCAGATTTGCCTATCCCTGGGAATCATTACAATGCAAAGTTTAGTTAATGGATTTGGAGCCAATACGATGGCAGCATTTGCCGCAGCTTCCAAATTAGATACATTTGCAACTTTACCAATGAACAACTTTTCACTTGCCATCACTACCTTTGTAGCGCAGAATATAGGCGCTAATAAAATGTACAGGATTAAAAAGGGCATAAGAAGCACCTTGATTATGGTTAACATAACAAGTTTTGCTATGACGGTAATTGTATGGCTGTTTGGCAAAGAACTGATGTCGATATTTACAAATGATTACGAGGTTATCCAACATGGTATAGATTACCTGAAGATTGTAGGAAGTGGTTATATGGTACTCGGGAGTATGTTTGCTATAGCAGGGTTTATAAGAGGAACAGGACATACACTTTTTCCGACTTTTGTTACATTGACAAGTTTATGGATTATACGTATACCAGTGGCAGAAGTAATGACAAAAGTGATAGGGGTTAATGGATTATGGGTAGGGGTTCCTATAGGATGGATCTTTGGCTTGTTATTAGCGGTGGTCTATTATTATTCGGGGAAATGGAAAGAAGGAACAGTATCCAAACAAGAAATAGTTCATCGTACAGCTTCTTAGAGTAATAGATGTTAGTAGTGTATGATGACTATTCATTTTGTTTAAATAAAGTGATAAAAATCGACTTTAAATAATAGGTATAATTACGTTAAAATGAGACATATTAATAAAATAGATTTTATAATAATAAACTAAAACTAAAAAGTTTTAAAAAAGGTGTTGACTTGTGTCAGAAATCATGTATAATAGTAAAAGTCGCTACTAGTTAGAGACGCAAAAACAAAAAGGCTTAGGCCTTGATAGTAAATACTTAAATGAACTTTGAAAATAGAATAGTAACCATAAAACCAGTCGATTTATAGAACTTCATTTAATGAAGTTCATGAG
>JARBTY010000346.1 GCA_029239935.1 Clostridia bacterium
CATAAAGATGGCAAGATGTATCGTGTGAGAAACAAGCTGCCTATACGGGGGCTTGCTCTATCACTTATTATTTTGATAGGGATCGTGTTGATGCAGCTAAATCATAATAGTGGTATTGCTTTAAAAGATTTGATTTTTGGAATATTGCCAGTGTTGATTGCAGCCTTTGCCTATCCTCTAGGGAATAGAAAGATGATGGCAGTTTGTAAACAAGAAATAGATACTTATCAAAGAGTGCTGGGCATGACCCTCGGAAGTCTGCCTTTTTGGATACTGCTATCTGTTTTTGGGGTTATGGAGGCAGGGGTACCAAGTTCTTCACAGGTTATGCAGTCTATGGTCGTTGCCATAAGCTCCGGTGTCATTGCTACGCTTTTATTTTTCAAAGCAACGGATTTAACAAAAGGTGATACGCAGCAATTGGCTGCCGTAGAAGCGACACAAGCAGGAGAGGTAATCTTTGCACTGGCAGGAGAAGTGATTTTATTAGGAAGCATTTTCCCTGACAGCTTATCAATACTTGGTATGGGTATTGTTATTGTAGGCATGGTGTGTCATAGTTTATTTTCTCATAGCAAATAGGTATAAAAACAAAGGGTTATCTCAATTTTGAGATAACCCTTTTTAGTTAACATGTTCGTGGTCTTTAATATGATCCATACAGTATTCAAAATTACCGTTACATTTGGAGCAGTATCTAAACTCCATATCAGGATCTGTAAGCTCTGTCTTGCCGCATACACGACATCTATGAAACGCTACTCTAATCGTTTCACCAGGTCCCTTTGGCAGCTCACGTTTTTGCTTGTTAAAGGTACGCTGGGTATTGGTAGAACGACCTCTGATAAGAGGAATACCAAAAAACAATAAATAATTAAGTAAAGAAATAATAATAAGTGCTTTGGTTGCTACACCACTCATAAAGAAATTATAAAGCAGGAAAGCAACATTAAGCCATGCCAAATACTTTACTTTCACTGGAATAATAAAGTATATAAGGAATTGGACATTAGGGAACAAAGTGGCATAAGCTAAAAATAAGGATAAATTAATATAAAGGGTTGATCCATACCCGCCAAATAACGTAGTGGCAATCATGGTTAAGACAGCACCACTTAGATAATAGAAATTAAACTTAAAAACACCCCAGGTATGTTCAAGCTGCATGCCGATTGAATAATATAAAAAGGCTGAAAAAACAAACCACAGCAAGCTGAACGTATTGGGAATAAATAAAAATGTAAATATTCTCCAAATTTGACCATGCATGACAGCGTTAAAGTCAAAAACAATCAACGGAAGTATTCGACCTTGGGTAACGTAATAAAATAAAAAGACAAAAGCATTACCAGCTAATATATACAGCATCAGATTTTTGATAGCATATTTTCCATATTTTCTTTCAAGTTTATCTAAAAAATTCATAGGACCTCCTTAAAAATAATACCAATATTAGGTTTTTGATGTATAATAGAGTAGTACTACTATGGAGAAATATGGTACATCATTTAAAGAATTATCCTTTAAGAAAAAAGTAGAACATATATGGGAATACTACAGGTGGCACATAGTTGCCGTTATTATAGGAGGAGGCGTTATAATAAGTTTGGCCGTTACGATACTGACCCCTCAAAAGACCTATGCAGTGGATATCGTTGTAGCTGGAAAGCTTATTAGTGATGAGACGCAGCCACAGGTGCTTGAACAGTTTGAAAAAGAATTTGATACAAGCCTTAGTATAGCAAGTATTGACTGGGAGAACATGGGACAGCTTGAAATGGTAATGATGCAAAAGATACCGCTTCTTGCCAGAACCAATCAGCTGGACATACTGATTCTTTCTAAAGAAGCCTACATGAGCTATTTAAACCAAGGGGGAATAGATTTGTTTATGCCTCTAGATACTGTGCCAGAACTTAAAGGACTACTAGACAGTAAAAAAGATCAGCTGATTACCTCAGCTGATGTTGAGCTTACAGAAGTTGACGAAAATGGTGAGACCACCGTGAAAAAACTAGAAGGTGAAGAGCATATATACGGCATAAAAGTTAGTGCATTAGACAATATTTCCTGTATAGAGCTGGCAGATGAAGTGGTAGTAGGTGTCACAACGGTAGTAAAGGATATCCCTAAAACAGCAAAAATGCTGGATTATTTAGTAGAATAAAACATATCATCAAAAATCAGAGGAGATAAGGACAATGAAAGTTAATGAAATCACTCAAATAGGTATAGTCGGAGGAGGAAGTGCCGCTTTGATGCTTGTGCTGGAAGCTGCTAAAAAGGGCATACGCACTACTCTGTTAGATCCTGAAATCAATTGTATAGGTGCAGAGGCTGCCACCGAGCATATGATAGCAACGATTACAAATGAAAGCATACAAAAGTTAAGTCTTAGATCAGATGTAATCATAGTTAATACGCAGCTGGATTATCAATTGGAGAGTAAGCTGCATGCCCCTCTTTATCCAAGTCAAGAAGTTATGAATAAATTAAGTGATAAAAGAGAAATTTTCACTCTTTTGGAAGGACTGCAGATACCGATGACTAAGACCTACTATCAGGATAATGAAGCAGAGACGTTCAATAAAATCGAAGAGTTAAAATTTCCTTTTAGATTTATGAAGCACTATTCAGATAGAGTAGAAAGTATGAATATTTTTACTAAAGAAGATGCAGAAGATTTTATCCTAGAAGAAGAAAAGGCGGACAGCTATATTATTCAGCCGATTACAGAATATACCAGTGTCATTGCTTGTCTTTGTATTGTAGATAAGGGAGGCAAGGCTGTATTATATGATCCTTTAGAAGAGGAATATGAAGATGACACACTCTGTAAATTAAGTATAGCTAGCCATCTTTCAAAGACGATGGTGCAGAAGATAACAAGATACAATAAAAAACTTTTAAAAGAATTAGGAGGATGCGGTGTATTTACCATTAAGTATGGTTTAACCTCCAATAAAAAAATTGAATTTTTGGAAATGACACCAGAAATCTCTTTATCAGGAATCCTTACACTTGAAGCCTATGATATGCCTATTTATGAGCAGTATGTGCATATGGTTCTTGGGATGAAGGTCGTGAGTCCAACACTGATGAATCATGTGCATGGAACAGTCAAACAAAATCATGCTATAAAATCTATCAGTACACCGTACCACCTCTATAATATAGGTGTTACCAGATTATGTGTTACATTAAATGATTAATCATAAGAGCTCCTTTTACCCTGTATCAGAGGATAAGAGGAGCTTTTGGAGTTTTTTTGATAATATTGTGTTTGGCCAAATGATTAGCAATTTGTTCGCTATCATGATTATCAATCAGAGGAGAAATATCATTCACATAACCGGAATGGCCATAAAGATAAAAGGAGGCAAAATTATAGGCCTGAGCAGCACGTTTTTCAGTAGGATAAATACCCAAATAAATCTGCTTACTTTTATAACCAATGCTTGCTCTAAAACCGCTTTTATCCTTGCAGATACCTCGGTATTTTTTAGTAGAAGCCATACGTCTTTGTTTAGAAGGGTTTTTGATATACGAAGAGATTTATATGGCATCATAAATTTGGCGATATTCAGAGAGTGTCAGATAAGTCCGTTTTTGCATTCACGACTTACGCCTTTATAGGGATTGATAATTTCTATATTATCTCTTCTAAAATCATACATATCACCGTTTTTAAGCTGATAATCAATACCAAGGGTACTATGGGGAGTGATGCCGTATCTTGCAAGAATACTTTGCTGGGTAATGCTGTCCTGAGTGTAGAGATACTGCCCACGTTTACATATTTTATAAGTTGAAAAAAATAACAAATCTTTGATATCGAAAGTTAAAGTAACCTCTTTTGATAAAAAATACCGAAAATAGCCACTATAAATATAAATAGGGTTTTTAATATAGACCTTATGATCTCTAAAGTTGCATAAGGAAATAAATTTTTTATAATCAATATAGCTGCACTTATAATGGGCTATATCTGTAGAAGTCTCCATGATTTGTTTAGCTTCAGCTAACGTATTTTCGGCATCTTCAATTGTAGTGTATAGTCCTAAATAGATTTTTTTGGAATGATAGACAAAATACACTTTATAACGGGTTATATTATTTTTTAGTGTGGGGTATATGTACGACATGATATCACCATCCTACTAGTATCTAAGTACTGTCTTATCAGTATCATACAATAAACCTTTAAGAAAGTCATCAAATTATAATATACAGCTGTCCCAAAAAACAGTATAATAAAAATGTATGATTAATTTTAGCGAGATAACCTATAGAGAAACAATCTATAAACTTGAATTATTCATCATCATAGAGTTGTTTCTCTCAATGATTTCACATCACATACGATTATGAATAACTAAAATTTAGGGATGTGAAATCTATACATCTAAGGAGGAAAATATAATGAATCAAACAAAGCAAAAAACCATCAATACCATTCGTGTGCTGGCAGCTGAGGCTGTCCAAAAAGCTAATTCAGGTCATCCAGGGCTGCCACTTGGCTCTGCACCTATGGCTTATACCCTTTGGGCAGACCATATGCA
>JARBTY010000101.1 GCA_029239935.1 Clostridia bacterium
CCTATTATTCTATTTAATGAAAAGTAATCGATTTTTAATCTATTCATTCTGTATTTACATAGGAGTAATATGGCAAGCGTTTACGTTAACAACTTCTGGACATTTATTATTAAATCAAATAGATATTGTTTTAAATAATATATTTCAGAAAGGGGGAGACGATTATGAAAAATCTTAACCATAAAGTATTAATGGTTATTGCAGCAGCATCTACTATTTTTGCATCTTTAATAGCAACATCTGCATGTGTTTGGGCTAGTTATCAACCAGAAGAACCAAAATGCTTAAGAGAAGAATAGGATAAAGGTCGGATAACCGACCTTTATGACTTTTATACGATGTTAGAGGTATTTAGATGAAAAGATTTGAAAATAATAAATGGAACCAAATAAGTGATATAGTATCAGTAGTAAAGATATGTTCATTTTTATTTATAGCCATCATCTTTTTTAAATATTTTTATATAGAAGATGGATTTACTGAACATGCTATATATGCCAATTATAGCTTTATATCTTTAGGAATTGTAATATTACTATTGCTATCTATATACGCTATTTGGAGGTTTACAACATTTAAAAAAATAGATATTAAATATGGTCAATACATACAATACATTGAAGATGGGTTATTTGTTTTATTATTTTCGCTAGTTATATTAGAGACGGGTGCTTACAGCAGTCAGTATAAATTTCTGTTTTTATTTATTATTATCACCGCAACGATACAAGAAGGTATGGAACGAGGCATGCTAATAGCAGCTATTTCTTCTGTTATTATTTTAGGAATGGATTTAATCATGGTAACCAACATAGTGATTAATCCATATTTTGAAGATGATCTTATATTATGTGGTGTTTTTGTACTCATAGCATGGCCGTTAGGGTATTATGTAAAGATTGAAAGGGATCATATTAAAGAACTTGAAAACATGGTACATAAAGATGGGTTGACAGGGGTCTATAATCATCGTTTTTTTTGTGATGCATTAAAGCAACAGGTATTAAATAGTGAAAAACAGCAGCAGCCTATCTCTATGCTCTTTATTGATATAGATTATTTTAAAGAATACAATGATCTCTATGGTCATCAAAAGGGAGATGAGGCCCTTAGGGTCATAGGAGACCTTTTAAACAGCAGTATAAAACAAGGGGAAATAGTTGCGAGGTATGGCGGAGAAGAATTTGCTATGCTGCTCCCAAACACAGATGAAAAAGAAGCTATTCGGATTGCAGAGCAAATAAGAATGACGATAGAAAAGACTTATTTTACTGGTCAAGAAAACCAGCCTAATGGTAATCTAACAGTTTCTTTGGGAATTTCAACTTACCCCAATAAGGCAAAAAATGATTTAGAGTTGATTAAGAGTGCGGATGATGCACTCTATAGAGCCAAATTTTTTAATCGCAACCGCGTAGAGATTTATACTTCTATTCTGGATGATTTAAAAAAAGAAATTGATGAAAAAGATGTAGCATTAATCACTTCGATTAAAACATTAATTAGTATTATTAATGCTAAAGATCGCTATACTTATGCCCATACAGAAAAAGTAGTCATTTACAGCCGTCTCTTAGCAGAGAGGTTAAAGTTAACTGAAAAAGACAAAAAAACGCTTATTTATGGGGCTTATATGCATGATATAGGCAAGATTAATATCTCAAAAGATATCCTCAATAAAAAAATGCCATTAACGGGGGAAGAGTGGAGCTTTTTAAAAGAGCACCCGGCAGAAGGTGTCGAAATTATAAAACCAGTAAATTCTTTACAGCATATCATTCCACTTATAGCCCATCATCATGAACGTTATGATGGCAATGGCTATCCAGATGGATTAAAAGGAGAAGAAATTCCTTTTCTTGCCCGTGTACTAACAGTTGTAGACAGCTTTGATGCCATGACTTCCAATAGACCCTATAACAAAAGAAAGAGTTATGAGGAGGGGATTGAAGAGTTGAGGCGTTGTAGTGGAACACAGTTTGACCCAAGCATTGCAGAGACCTTCATAGAAGCCATAATAGACTCAAAAGACAATTTAGATAACTTAATGTAAATCACATTGCATACCGCGTGATATTTTGGAATATCGCGCTATTTTTGTATCAATTAATAGGTTAACAACTTAAGATTATTACTTGAAAACTTTAAAAGATTAGGATAGAATCAATTCGAAAGTAAAAATGTTTTGAAATTTTTAACCAGATAAGAATATTAGGAGGCAATATGATGACAAATATAGAGTTGTTTAAGACCATTTTTAAACGCAAGTCAGTTCGAAAATATACTATGACGCCACTGCCACCAGAGATATTTACTCAAATACAAAATTATGCAAGAGAGGCTAAGCCACTTGATACAAGTATTCGTTATGAATTTTCTTATATGGGAGGAGAGGATGTAAAAGGTCTGCTGGCGATTAAAGCACCTCATTACATTTGTATTTTTTCAGAGAAAAAACAAGGTTATTTGATGAATGCTGGATACTTGTTGCAACAGATAGATCTTTATCTTTCTGCTAACCATTTGGGCAGCTGCTGGCTTGGAATGAGCAAGCTTTCAAAAAATATTTCAAGTATAAAAGATGGCATGGAATTTGTTATTATGCTTGCCTTTGGAGAGGCAGCAGAGCCTGTACACAGAGAAGGAATAAGCGAATTTAACCGCAAATCATTATCCGATATTTCAACTATAGCAGGCGCAGAGGAGTTATTAGAACCAGTGCGTTTAGCACCATCCGCTACCAACAGTCAACCATGGCTTTTTAGTGGAACGGGAGATCAAATCATAGTATGTCGTGAAAAATTGAATTTTATAAAGACTCCTTTGTATGAAAAGATTAACCAAATTGATATGGGAATTGCTTTATACCATCTCATGTTGTCACTTGAGTATTATAAGAAAACTGCTATTTTAGATTTTCAGAAAACCTCAGTTCCAGCTGGACAGGAGTTTATAGCCCAAGTTAAAATTGGAAGAGGTAAAGAAAAAAGAGACGATTAGAAAGATTTTAAAATTTAAATAATAAAGGTATATAAAGAAAGTCTTCTAGTTCCTTGATTGATAAGGCACTGGAAGGCTTTTTGCTTTATCAAACAATAAAAAGAATAAATAGCACTTAAAATGCAGATAGTTATAGAGAAACAATCTATAAACTTGAATTATTCATCATCATAGAGTTGTTTCTCTTAATGAGTTCACATCACATACAATCACGAATAAGTAAAATTTAAGGATGTGAAATCTATACTATAGAATCAAGCAAATAGAAGAGGTGATAAAATGATTTTAGATATACCTAAAATAGAACGTATTGAGTTTCCAGGCGGAAAGGCAAAGATTAAATGGGATGAATTTAATCAACGGATTAAGATTGTGAATTTTGAAGGGGAGCTTAACTATTTGATGAATGAATTGATAGTCCTATCAAAGAAAAATGAAGTTGGAAAAATTTTTAGTATTGTGCCTAAAGATAAAATTACAGTTTTTAAAGAACAGGGTTTTATTATGGAGGCTAAAATTCCTCATTTTATTAAAGGAGAACCTGGATACTTTTTATCTAAGTTTATGATCCAGGAGCGAAAGATGAGTATGTCTATTCCAGAAGAGGAAGAAGTTTTGATTAAGGCACGGGAGTATATAGAAGAAGACTATCACTATGAGAAGTATGACCAATATATCATTAGAAATGCATGCCTTGCGGATGCAGAGCAGTTAGCAGCACTTTATGACAGCACTTTTGAAACCTATCCCTCACCAATGAATGATAGGGAGTATATTAAATTTATAATGGGTCACGATGTATTTTTTAAAATAGCTGTTTTTGATAATCAAATTGTAAGTGCGGCTTCAGCAGATATGGACCCTAAATATTTAAATGTTGAAATGACAGATTGTGCAACCTACAAAGAACATAGGGGTAAAGGTCTTATGGGACGACTTATTTTTGAACTAGAAAAAGAAATGCAAAGCATGCATTATAAAGTGTTGTATAGTACTGCCAGAGCGACATCAGTAGGTATGAATATCGTTTTTTCTAAACATAATTATGAATATGGGGGAAGACTTGTGAATCACTGTCATATCTGTGGACAGTTTGAAGACATGAATATTTGGGTCAAGGAATTGTAGGCAAATGATAGATAAAAGGGATAGTTAGATAAAAAGTGGCATAAGCTGTAAAGAGAATATTTAGTATAAAAAGGGTGTGTTAAAGGGGAGATGCCTATGAGTATTAGGAGAAAGTATGCATGAATATCCTATTACTTGTGAGATAATTGGTATAGCAGAAGACTATGCGAGGCGTTATGGAGCAAAGGAAGTTCTGCAGATAAACCTTGTAATAGGTGATGACAGCGGCTTTATTGGGGATTCTATAGAGATGTATTTTGAAGTTATAGCTAAGGGGACTTTATGTGAAGGCGCAGATATTGAAATAGAGTATATTAAACCTCTGCTCAGATGCACGGGATGTCAGAAACTTTTTGAAAGAACTTCCGCTTCATTTACATGCCCTTCATGTCACCAAATAGGAAAGCCTACAACAACTGGTAAAGAATTTTATATTAAATCGATAGAAGTGGATTTAGAAGGGGGATAAGGATGGCGGATAATAAAAAAATAGAAATAGTCACCAGTATTTTAGAACGTAATGATCAAATTGCAGAGCTGACACAAATGCAGCTAACAGAGCAAGGCTTTTTGGCAGTCAATGTGATGGGGGCACCAGGAGCGGGGAAAACATCGGTTATTCTGTCACTGATCAAAGAGATGTCAGAGCTTAAAGCTTATGTGATAGAAGGGGATATAGAATCAGATATTGATGCCAAAAGGCTAAAGGCGGAGGGGATAGAGACTATTCAGATTAATACTCATGGGGCATGTCATCTGGATGCCCCAACACTGGCAGCAGCATTACAAGATCTTAGGCCCCTTCAAGAAGGGATTGTATTTATAGAAAACATAGGTAATTTGGTATGTCCAGCGGAGTTTCAAATAGGTGAGCACATTAAGATGTTAGTGGTCACTGTTGCAGAGGGAAGTGACAAGCCTTATAAATACCCCCTTGCATTTGAAAAAGCTGATATCATTATTTTAAATAAAATCGATCTTTTGCCTTATGTCGATTTTGATGAGAATTATTTTATGGCAGGGGTTAGAGGACTAAATCCGGACGTTTTAGTTGCAAAAATTTCGGCTAAATATAATACAGGATTTAAGGAAATAACAAAATGGATGGAAAATCAAATGGCACATACAAGGCAGGAAGTCTACCTTTAAAATCAATGTCCTAGTATTTTAGAGTAGGGTATATTATAATAAACATACTATAGAATACAAGGAGGCAGAGAATGATATATCAACAAATAGGACAGTCAGATCTTAAAGCATCAGTTGTAGCGCTAGGGACTTGGGCAATAGGAGGGGGTTCTTGGTGGGGACAAAACGATGATAATGAGTCTATTAAAACTATTCAAGCAGCAATTAGCCAAGGGGTTAATTTGATTGATACAGCACCGGTATATGGTTTTGGGCATAGTGAAGAAGTCGTTGGAAAGGCCATAAAGGACAGACGTAGTCAAGTACTTGTTTCGACGAAGTGTGGTTTGAGATGGACGGACCAGGAGGGCAGCTATTATTTCTCAAGAGATGGGGAAGTTGTCTATAAAAATGTTTCAAGACGTGCGATAAGAGATGATGTAGAAATGAGTCTAAAACGCCTGGGGACAGATTATATCGATATTTATTTTACTCATTGGCAGAGCGTAGAGCCTTTTGTGGTACCAGTAAGCGAAACAATGACAGCCCTTGAAGAACTTAAGAAAGAAGGGAAAATAAGGGCGATTGGTGCATCCAATGTAACAGGGGAACATATTGAAGAGTATATCAAATACGGGCAACTGGATATTATCCAAGAAAAATATAGTATTATAGACAGACGTATAGAGAAAGAGCTTTTGCCTTTGGCTAAAAAACATCAGATTACGCTGCAGGCTTATTCTCCACTGGAACAGGGACTTTTAACAGGGAAAATGACAAAAGATTATGTACCCGAAGATGGAAACGCCCGTGCGGGTAAGAAGTGGTATCAACCACAAAATCTCGCGAAAGTAGTAGATATGCTGGAGGATTGGCAGGATCTTTGCAAAAAATATGAATGCACGCCAACCCATCTTGTTATTGCTTGGCTTATAGCGCAGGGAGAAAATATTAATGTGCTTTGCGGTGCAAGAAAAATAGAGCAGCTAGAAGATAATATTAAAGGGGCTGATATTGTACTGGCCACTGAAGATATAAAACGTATGAGAGAAGCAGCTTTAGCTTTATAATAAAAATGTAAAACAGCGTTCAACTTAGAAAATAAGTTTGAACGCTGTTTTTTATGTCTATAAATCAAGGGGGATCACTTAATCAAACAGAGATAATTTGTAGGATCTCATCTATTTTCTTAGCACCAAAGTGGACAGCAGTGTCATTGATGATAAGAGCAGGTACACTCATGAGTTTGTACTGTTTTTTGATATCAGGAAACAAAGCAAGGTCGATCATTTCTGCTTCCACATTAGGATTTAGCATAGCAAGTCTTTGGGCTGAGACCACGACATCAGGACAAAAATGACAGGAAAGAGAAACACATACTTTGATATTAACAGGTTTATCAATCTTAAGGATATTTTCGCCTATTGCTGCATCAAGAGCTTGACCGGGGCCGCCTAAATTATAGAGGGCTAAGACAAAGGAATTAAGCTCATGGCCTCCAGGAACACCATGAAATTTAACGCCAGAATAGTAGTTTTCACTATCAAGCAAAGCAACCATTGGGAATTTATCTGCATGAAATAGAATTTCAAGATCAGGATTTTCGCCTAGGTTATAAATTTCAGTAGTAATGTAATCACTTAGAGTTGAAATGCTTAAGATAAAATCTTTAAGTTCAATAGATTTGGGGTTTTCAAGATCCACTATGGTGGCTAAAGTGACTTCTTTATCAAGCCTTGCAAAAACACTTCTGAGCTGTTCCTTTATAGCAGGGGTTAGAAATTCATTGGAAGCATCAGGAGTAGGAGTGGACATCGGTGAGGGTTTGAGCTGCGCGGGATCATTTACTGGTGAGGGAGCAGTCACTTCAGGAACTGTTTCTTCAATACCAAGTCGTGTTTTTTCATCTGCAACATATTTTTCGGCGTCAATAGCAGCAATAGCACCGTCAGCAATAGCCGTTACAATTTGTCTAAGTGCTTTAGGTCTAAGGTCACCAGCAGCATATACCCCAGAGAGAGAAGTGCGCATGTTTTCATCCGTAAGGATATAACCATTTGCATCAAGAGGAATAATGCCTTTAAAGATATCTGTTGCAGGCTGATAACCAACGAATATAAAGAGACCAAAAGTTTGATCTTCGGGAGAGGCATGGTAATCAAAGGGTTCCCCAGTCATATTATTAATGAACTTCGCAGACTGAAGCATTTGATTGCCAAAAACTTCTACCACTTCTGTATTAAACTTCACTTCAATTTTGGGATGTGAAAGTACTTTATCTGCGATTGTTTTGGCGCAAGTGAATTCAGGTTCACGGGCTATCACTGTAACTTTTTTTCCGAATCTCGTAAGAAAGATAGCTTCTTCGGCA
This sequence comes from Clostridia bacterium, assembly GCA_029239935.1. The sequence goes on from JARBTY010000101.1 coordinate 7,628, forward strand.
GCAGCAAAACCAGCGCCAACAACAAAGATATCAAGACCTTCAAAAAATTCACCATCACAGGTAGAACAATACGCCACACCGCGGCCGGTAAAGGCTTCTTCACCAGGGAACCCAAGTTTTCTGGGGGTAGCACCGGTAGCAATCAGTACGCTATAGCCTTCAAAAACCTCATCTTTGGCATAGAGCTTTTTTACAGTTCCGCTCAAGTCAACTTTTTCAATTTCGGCGCTTGTAAAATGCACATTAAAATCCAATGCCTGCCTATGCATCTCTTCCATCAGTTCAGGGCCTGTTATTTTCCGTATGCCAGGATAATTGACAATTTCAGAAGTTGTGTTGACCTGACCACCAGGGTGGTCTTTTTCGATAATGAGTGTATTTAATTTAGCACGGCCGGCATAGATACCAGCAGAAAGCCCAGTAGGTCCACCGCCTATAATCAGTAGATCATAAATTGTATTTGTCATTGTCATTCTCCTTTTTTCTCTGTTAGATTTAAAATATCTTTAAAAACTTGAAAACCAAATACTTAAAGTTATATTAAATCAATCATATATTATCAATCAATACATCATGACACCATGAGGAGAGGCAAGCCAGAGTGCTCTATTTGAAAGCTCGGACACTTAAGACCTGCCTCTGATGAGGTATAATATTTCAGGAGGAGGAAACCCTAGAACTTATAGTTTACCTACAAGATCTAAGCTAGGAGTCAGTGTTTTGGCGCCTGGGGTCCATTTAGCGGGGCAAACCTGATCTCCATGAGCTGCCACAAACTGAGCTGCCTGAACTTTTCTGAGGAGTTCTTCTGCATTTCGACCAATACCTAAATCATGAATTTCATAAGCTTTAATCTCACCCTCTGGATTGACAATAAAGGTCCCCCTTAATGCAAGTCCTTCTTCTTCAATTAAAACCCCAAAGTCTCTAGCGAGTTTACCAGTTGGATCGGCTAACATGGGGTAAGTGATTTTTTTGATAGTATCAGAAGCATCAGCCCATGCTTTATGAACAAAATGAGTATCTTCTGATACAGAATAAATTTCACAGCCAATCTCCTTGAAGCTTGCATAGTTATCTGCTAAATCGCCAAGCTCAGTGGGGCAAACAAAAGTAAAATCCGCAGGGTAGAAGAAAAATACTGACCAGTGCCCTTTGAGTGAGTCGGTAGTTACTTCTTTAAAATCACCTTCGTGGTAAGCTTGTACTTTAAATGCATTAACTTTTTTTCCAATTAAATTTTCCATTTTAGAATCTCCTTTAGTTTATTATATTTTTATAATTGTTATATAAGTCATACTTTCTAGTTCTTGTAATAAAACTTAATTTAAATACTATCTATTACTTAATAATAGTTATTATTTATTTAAATGTCAATACTAATTATTATAAAAAAACGATAATTATTTTCAATTTTAGAATATATTAATTTATAGAAACAATAATTATAAAATCTATAAAAGTATGATATGCTTATAGCAAGAAAACTATACTTTTAAATGCCAAGAGATAAATAGGAGGTTATAGCATGAAATATGTGATTATAGGTGCCGGCGGTACCGGAGGAAATATAGGAGCCTTTTTGCAAGCAGCAGAAAAGGATACAACTTTTATTGCTAGGGGACAACATTTAGCGGTGATGCAAGAAAAGGGGCTTAAGATAAATTCTTTTCTCAAAGGAAAAATGTTTTTAGAAAATCTTAAAGCTTATGATATGGAGAGCTACTCAGAAAAAGCAGATGTTATTTTTGTATGTGTAAAGGGGTACTCTATTGAAGAGACTGTTTCTTTTATCAAAAAAGCCTCTCACGAGAATACCCTTGTTATACCAATTTTAAATATATTTGGGACAGGGGATCATCTGGCAGCTCAATTAGAAGAAATAAAAGTCTTAGATGGGTGTATTTATATTGTAGGATATATTTCGGCACCGGGAGAAATCGTGCAAGATGGCCATATTTTTAGAATTGTATTTGGTCCAAGGGCAGAACAGCCGATTGAAAAAGAGCTGTTACAAACTGTAGAAAGGGATCTTATAGAAAGCGGCATTGATGTTGTTGTTTCAGACAATATTAAGAGAGATACTTTTCAAAAGTTTTCATTTATTTCTTCTTATGCAGCAACAGGAGCTTATTATGATGTCACAGCTCAGGAAATCCAAAGGCCAGGAGCATGCCGTGATACTTTCATACTTCTTGTAAAAGAAATAGAAAGCATCGCAGCAGCCATGGGAATAAGTTTTAACTTTAATGTGGTAGATAAAAACCTTGCGATTGTAGATGCCTTGATCCCAGAAACAACTGCCTCCATGCAAAAAGACATCATAAAGGGCGGAAATGCCGAAATAGATGGTCTGATATTTGAGGTGGTTAGGCTTGCAGCACAATATGGTATAAAAGCACCAGAGCATTACAAAATAGCTAAGCATTTTGGGTTTGAGGCATAAATTGACTGTAATAGTACCGTTAGTCAGTTCATAAAA
>JARBTY010000102.1 GCA_029239935.1 Clostridia bacterium
CTAAGTATTGATCATTTCATTCCATGGAGCTTTGTATTACATGACGAAATGTGGAATTTGATTCCGAGTTTTAAAAATATTAATAGTTCAAAAAGCAATCACTTGCCGGATATAGATATTTATTTTAATGACTTTTGTCAGATGCAATACAGTGCATTCAACTTTATGAGGACTCATCCAAAGATGACAACTTTATTAGAGGATTATTTGCATATCAATATTCCCCTTCAACTGCATAGTAAAAAAGCGTTAGGAAGTATTAGTGAAATGGAGTTTAAAAAAGCTCTAAACAATACAATAACGCCGCTTTATCAGATTGCATATAATCAGGGTTATGACGTATGGGAATATAGAGGTGATAAAAATGATAGACCAGAGTTTGTATATGAGTATAATATCGAACAGTACAATGGAGGGGTAGCAGAGGAAGAGGAATTCAAAAAGTATTTAATGAATTCTGAAAAATAGTGAGGAGTGAAATATCAAGATGAGCAGGGCTCTGTAGTTTTAGTTTTTTCTAGTTATAAATTACAGGCTATTGAAGTGAAGAAAAATAAGTAGGATATGGAAGTACAGAGTATAGCAAGAATGGGAAATTCGTATTTAGGTATTGAACAAGGAGGTACTTATAGTGAAAATATCATCCATATATATTCAAAAATTTAGAAAGTTGTATCAATGCAACATTGATTTTAGTAAGGACAAAACATTGTTTGTCGGAGCTAACAATAGTGGAAAAACATCTGCAATGGATGCTCTCGGAAAGTTTTTGGCAGGAAAAGGCTTCGTTTTCAATGATTTTACACTGTCAAACCGAGAAATAATTAACAATATTGGACAAAAATGGGCTGAGGTAGACTGTGAAAAGTCTGATTCTATTTTCGAATGGTCGCCCCTATTGCCTTCTATGGATGTTTGGTTGGATGTAGCACCACAGGATATCCGCTATGTTATCAGCATTATTCCAACATTGAAATGGCGTGGTGGTTTACTTGGTGTTAGAATGCTCTATCAACCCAAAGATATAGCAGTACTGTTCACTGATTATCGAGAAGCTTATTTCGCAGCGAGAAAAACAGAACAATCCAATCCTAATGGTACAAATATCGATTTGTTCCCCAAGGACCTGTGCATGTTTATCGAAAGAAAACTCGGCACATACTTTACAACAAAATCGTATGTGCTAGATCCACAGAAAGCTAAGGATAACTTTCCTCAAGAAACTGATTTTGAAATGGAATGTTTTACAGACAATCCTCTAAAAGGTATTATCAAAATTGATTTGATTAGTGCACAACGAGGGTTCTCTGATCCTGATACGAATGAGGGTGGAGAATCAGGCAGGACTCGCTTATCTACTCAAATGCGTGGATATTATGATAAACATCTTGATCCTGAGAAGGTGCCTAGTCCAGAAGATTTAAAGATATTGGAAGTAACCGAGACAGCACGGCAAGTTTTTGATGAAAACTTAGCTAATAAATTTGAGCCGGCCATCAAAGAACTTGAGAGCTTAGGCTATCCTGGTATAGCCAATCCTCAAATTACTATTAAGAGTCGAGTGACAGCTACAGAGACGATTAATCATGATTCCGCAGTTCAATATTCTTTGGGAGCAAAAGATAATGGGTTAATGTTGCCTGAAAAGTACAACGGTCTAGGATATCAAAACCTTATCTCCATGGTGTTTGATTTAATGAGCTTTCGCGATGGGTGGATGCGCAAAGGGAAAGCGGCTTCAGGAAATGTCATTATTGAGCCATTACATTTAGTATTAATTGAAGAGCCAGAGGCACATTTACACATGCAAGTACAGCAGGTCTTTATACGTAAGGCTTATGATATTCTGCGCAATCACGAAAAACTAATGGACAATATGGAATTTTCTACTCAGTTAGTAATAAGTACTCATTCTAGTCATATAGCGCGTGAAGAGAAATTCGGGAATTTGCGCTATTTCAAAAGAATGCCAGTTAATACTGAATGTAGAGTGGCAACATCTAAAGTTGTAAATCTTTCAGATGTATTTGGGACAGATGATCAAACAGAAAAGTTTGTAACCAGATACTTGCAAACTACACATTGCGATTTATTCTTTGCAGATGGAGCAATCTTAGTTGAAGGCTCTGCAGAAAACATGTTGGTTCCCCATTTTATCAAGAATAAGTATGAGGAGTTGAGTCATCGTTATATTACGATTCTTAGTATCAATGGAAAGCATTCTCATCGCCTAAGTCCACTGATTGATAAATTGGCAATACCAACACTGGTAATTTCAGATTTGGATTCGGCTGAATCAACCGGACATCATAAGAAAGCCGTTCCGATTCGAGGCAAAGGTCTCATTAGCGGTAATTTCGCAATAACAAATTGGATTGTCAAAGAGAGCAATCTGGACACGCTTCTTGAGATGACAGCAGATAAGAAGGTTTTCACAGGCAAGTCTGTATGCGATTATAAGATTCGTATTGCTTACCAGATGCCAATTGAGATCACCTTCGAGAACGAAAAAATTGAAGCATTGTCTCGGACATTTGAAGATAGCCTTATTTACACAAATATGACTACATTCAAAGATATTGATTCATCCGATACAGGAGCTCTCCTAAGCACAGTACATGACAGTTTGAATAGCACGGATTCTTTTGAAGTGGTGCAACAAAAAATATTCGATGAATTGAAAAATTCTGAAAGGAAGGCAGAATTTGCCTTGGATTTAATCTATGCTGTTGATCCTAAGTCAATTGCCGTTCCAAAGTATATACAAGAAGGACTAGAGTGGTTACAAACTACCTTGTGTACGGAGGAGTAATTATGGATAAGAAGATGATAAATATTCAGCATATGGATAATCATGTTGATGATCATGTTGATAATGAAATACGAGGTTGCTTGTCAGGTGATTCACCAAAGAGCTTTTTTATGTTTGCAGGTGCTGGCTCAGGCAAAACTAGAAGCCTTATTAATGCTCTTGAATATCTGGAACAAGAAAAAGGTGGATATTTAAATGAGCATGGAAAACAAGTTGCTGTTATTACATATACAAATGCAGCCTGTGAAGAAATTGGAAGGCGTCTACAATATAAATCTATTTTTCTTGTTTCGACGATACATAGTTTCTTATGGGAGCTAATTAAAAGTTATCAAACAGATATTAAGGAGTGGGTGATTGCATCAATTCAATCTGATATTGAAGAATTAGTTGATAAACAGAACAAAGGCCGTGGTGGAGATGCTGCATTAAAAAGAGATGAGAAACTCAAAAAAAAAATAGAGCGACTAGAAAGGGTTAAAAAAGTCAGGAGATTTTCATATAACCCTAACGGCGACAATTTAGGATATGACTCTTTAAATCATAGTGAAGTTATAAAAATGGGATCAGAGTTTATTGAAAGTGAAGAAACAATGCAGCGAATTTTGGTCGATAAGTATCCAATCCTTTTAATTGATGAAAGTCAAGATACGAAAAAAGAACTTGTTGATGCGTTACTTAATGTTTATGGGAAACACAAGGAACATTGGATAATAGGCATGTTTGGTGATACAATGCAAAAAATTTATATGGACGGAAAAGATCGTCTGTCGGAAGCAATTCCTATAGAATGGATATTTCCGGTGAAGATCATGAATCATCGTAGTGCTAAACGTATTGTAGCTCTAGCTAATTCAATTCGCAGTACTATAGACGATAAGCAGCAACAGCCGAGGACCGATGCAATAGATGGGACTGTTCGCTTATTTATTGCTAAATCTTGTAGTAATAAGGAAAAATTAGAACAGGAAGTGGCCAACTTAATGTCTAAAGTGGCAGATGATTCTAATTGGGAGAATGCCACAGGATATAAATGTTTGATTTTAGAGCATCATATGGCTGCACATCGGTTTTCATTTAACGGAATTTATGGACCGCTGAACAATTCAGGAGCTTTTGATACATCCTTGCGAGATGGTTCTATAGCAGAGCTATCATTCCTTGCTAATATTATATTACCGTTGATAAAGGCTTATCAAGAGGAGAAGAATTTTGAGGTTTCAAAGATAATACGTCAGTATTCCCCATTACTGAGCAAAAAGTCATTCGCAGAACAACCCGAGTTACAGCTGAGCAAGCTAGAGCAGGTTGAAAAAGCTGCCGAAAGTTTGTTTAAACTATGGAATGATAATGCTATTCCAACATGCATAGAAGTGTTGCGCAGCATAAGAACAACAAATCTTTTTGAAGTTGGGGAACGTATAGATGATATTCTTGATGAATCTTATACCGGGGAAAATGTAAAGGTCGTTGCACTCAAGAAGGCTTTAACGGTTGGTGTTGATGAGTTAGAACGATATGCTGCGTATGTGTCAGATCAAACAAGATTTGCTACACATCAAGGCATTAAGGGATTAGAGTATCCGAGAGTCATGGTTATTCTGGATGATGCTGTAGCAAAGGGAAACTCATTTAGTTACGAAAAATTATTTAGGGCTAAAGCTAAAACTGACACTGATTTGAGAAATGAAAAAGAAGGCAAAGAAACAAGCTTAATGAGAACGGCAAGGCTTTTTTATGTTGCATGTACACGTGCTCAGAAAAGTCTGGTAGTTATTTCTTATACCGAAAACCCTGAGGTTGTTAAGAAGACTGCTCTTGATAACATGTGGTTTACGGAAGGTGAAATTGTTTTGCTTAACTAAAATCATTTAAGTAGCACTATTGCTATGAAATTGAACTTCCTATTATATTTACACTACTTTACGAGTAATTAAATTTTAAATTCCAAAAAATAAGAAAATCAAGCCTGCCATTTATGTAAATACTATGTCTACAACAATAAATCCTACAGGAAAGCACTTGACTATATGCATATATTTACGGAAAATCTAATATTTAGAGGTCTATAGCTTAAAGTAATACTTTAAGAAAGATTTTTAAAACATATCTTAATCTACTGAGTGAAATGCACATATACTACATAATTGTCCGAAAGCCAACCGTTTGGAGGAAGACCATGAATAACTACTACAATATCAATGCAAAAGATTTCTTTGAAGGGACAGTCAATGCGGATATGAGTGCGCATTATGCAGCATTTCTAGAAAAGCTCCCGAAAGGAGCGCATATACTAGATGCGGGATGTGGTTCTGGAAGGGATAGCTTATACTTCAAGAAGTTAGGGTATAAGATCACTGCGATGGACATTTCAACCGAGTTGTGTAAGCTTGCGAGTGAGCATATAGGACAAGAAGTGCTTGAGTTGAGCTTTCAAGATATAGCTTTTGAGGATACCTTTGAGGGCGTATGGGCCTGTGCTTCACTTCTGCATGTGCCAAGCATAGAACTCCCTGCTATAATAGGCAAGCTTAAAAAGGCTTTAAAGGTGGACGGCGTTCTATTTGCAAGTTTTAAGTACGGGGATTTTGAAGGGGAACGTAATGGTCGTTATTTTTGTGATCTTACAGAGCAGAAGGCAGAACAGATATTCACAGATTTAGGATTTAAAGTGGAGAAAATGTGGATAACGGGAGATGTACGGCCAGAACGCAGCGATGAGTTGTGGATAAATATTTTTGTAAAAAAGGCATGTGGAAGGTGAGCAAATTAAAAAGGTAATAGATAAACTAGGAAAAAATCAAAAAAGATATCAATAGAAAATAAAGTTAGAAATCGAGTAAGTGAAGGGTGATGAAGGATGGGCATAGAACTTCTTCTTAAAGAAGTGTGGGCTATTTCAGACAAGTATGAGTTTATAAGTCAAAAGACTGGGGGCCATTTTAATTTATTTAATATACTTGATATTGTCACTGATGAGGTGCGAATCTGCAGGGTACTACATGAGCTCCTAAATCCAATGGGGATGCATTATCAGAAGGATGCCTATTTAAAGCTTTTTGTGAAACATGTACTTCAGCTAGATATTTCAGATAAAGTTTGCAAAACCATGCAAGTTTATAGAGAATATATGTTGCCTGATGGACGCCGTATAGATTTAGCTATTGAAAGTGAGGATTATTTTATACCTATAGAAGTGAAAATTTATGCTAAAGACCAAGAACGGCAGTGCTATGACTATTATCAAAAGGCAAAAAATTCTAATGTTTACTACTTAAATTTAGAGGGTGCTCTGCCATCTGAGTATAGTGCTGTAGGTCTTACAAAAAGTGAGAATGGTTATAAAGAAGTAACCACAATTTCTTTTAGAGATGAAATATTGATATGGCTTGCAAAATGTCTGGAGCATAAAGAAACCATTAAAATTGCGCCTATTAGAGAAATACTTTTACAGTTTATATCAGTTATCAGAAGACTTACCAATCAGTCAGAGGAAGGAAAAGAAATGGAGATACAAAAGGTTATTACTGCATCAAAAGAAAATATGATGAGTGCTATAGAGATTGAAAAGAGCTTAAAAGTTTGTAAGACAGAAATGATGTATAAAGTTTTAAGGGCCATTGAAGAGGGGTTGGGGAAAGAGAAGCTTATTAATGAATTTGACTATGAGTATAATAATGGAGAAAAAATTGAGAACTACTATGAACGTAAGACTTCTACATATCCAGGGATAAGTTATCTGTACAAAAAAGATATTAAAGAGGGAGTTGATATCTGGTTTAGAGTTGAGATAGATTGGAAGCTGTTTGTAGGTTTTTGTGTCCCTTTACATGGAAGAGCTGGAAAACAACAGCTTAGTGAAGAGGAAATTAAGTGTTATATCCCAAGTTTTGAACCAGCGGTTGAAGGCTGGTGGGCTTATTGGGAATACCTTCCTGTTGATTATGAGACGGTATCGCCAGATTTTAAAGTGTTTAATGAGGCGTATTTTAATCTATTTGATGAAGTTAAATTTGAGCAGTTTATAGAGCAGTGTGTTAAGCGTATGAAAGAAATATTTAGTCTTTAGTTGATGAGATAGTTATGCTAAAATAAGGAAGTAAAAATAAACCACGCAGAGGGTGGCGTGGGGGTTGTATGTTAATCCTCCCGGCGGCGATAGGAATAGTAATGAGTTTACTATGTCGTATATGCTAAAGGGGGTGGTATGAATGGATGTACTAAAGATAATGTTGATGATGGCACTTGCTATTTACCTTATTAGAAAAGATGTTTTCATTTCTAGATTTAAATTTAAATTTGGGTTTAAGGGAATGGAAATTGATATTAGTACAAAAGAAAAGAACGGCTCACCCTCGCAAAATGACCGTTCTAATCTTAATTAAGCTTATTTAATTACTATTCATAGCCCCAAATACAAAACATTCAGGGAGTCTTAGTGTTCGTAGCACTAAGGCTTTCTTTAAATTTATTATAACACAAACTATTAAAAAATAAACCATTAAAAAGCTAAATTCATTATAAATAGGTAGCCACAAGATTTATGGGCAATATATGATAAGTAATAAGTATAAGAGAGAAACCAATTGATAGGTATATAAGAGAGAAAGATGCCCTTCCTGCCGAGGGAAACGCAGCTATAATCCACAAGTATCAAAAGCCCAATCATTCTGTAGGATAGTATGAATGAATACTCAGGGTTAATGGTGTATAATTATAAAAAAGAACATAGGAGGAGAACATATGGAAAACAATAAAGCATCTTATGAGTCCATTGATGAATATATTGCACAGTTTCCAGATGGAGTGCAAAGGATACTTCAAGAGTTAAGAAGAGTGATAAGGGAAGCGGCGCCAGATGCCAAGGAGAAAATGAGTTATCAAATGCCCACCTTTGCTTTGCATGGGAACTTAGTGCATTTTGCAGCCTATAAAAATCATATTGGGTTTTATCCTGACCCATCTGGAGTTGTGGCGTTTCGGGATAAATTAGTGGGTTATAAAACTAGTAAAGGAGCAATCCAATTTCCTATAGATAAGCCGCTCCCTTATGACTTAATAGCTGAAATCGTTGAATTTAGAGTGGCAGAGAATATTAAAAAGGCAGAGGATAAGAGAAGAAAAACTAATTAAAACGGAGAAAATTATAGCTATATGGGAAATAAAGATGATTATAGGCTTTCTTAGAGGAGATTAATGGTTAAAAAGGATTTAAATACGGAGCAGCTATTTATAGCCTCAAATATAAAACATTCATGGAGTCTTAGTGTTAGCGCACTAAGGCTTTTTTGAATTCATTATAAAACAGGCAATAAGCATTGTGAGCTACATTTCATGACGTAAAAACGGTACTTCATGCAGATAATGAGATATAGTGAAACTTTTCATTTATCATAAGGGCATAGATCACACAGCAAAAGTATATGTTTAACTAATAGGCTTAAAGAAAGTGATGTAGGGAGGATTAAAGTGAAAATAAAAAGTAAAATATTGTTGAAGAAAATGTTAAACGTGTTACTTGTTCTAACTTTAGGGTTTTCTTTATCTCGTATCGCCTACGGTAATGAAATTGGCGAGCTAGTTGTTAAGTATGCCCAGCAGTATTATAAAGAAAATAGCGGTATCGTAGAGGCACTAGAGGTTAGACTCAATGAAACAAGTGTTTATCCTGGGGACAGCTTTGCTATTTTTATTTCCAATACGGATTTGGCTGAAAACTTTTCTGTGAGTGCACCTTTTTATAATAAGCCTATTCAGTGCTATAAGCAGGAAGAGGGATTTGTTGGCCTGATACCAGTTGAAGCTTGGTCTGCTCCAGGTAAATATCAAATTCAAGTTTCTGATACACGAACAAAAGGGCTGACCACATTAGATGTTAACATCCTACCCAAAACTTTTGATGTTCAATATCTTAAAGTATCAAAATCTACTGCAGCCATTGCCACAACTAATAATTCTGATAAAGATCAAGTGTATTTTGATGCGGCAAGGGCCAATCCTATTCAGGAAAAATTATGGAAGGGTGCATTTGTTCAACCAGCTAAGGGGAGAATTACAACGGATTACTGCGCAACGCGCTACACAAATGACAATCCTACCCCTAGCAGACATCTTGCTATTGATATTGCAAATAGTACGGGAACGTCAATAGTGGCTTCTAACAATGGCAAGGTAGTATTAGCCAAAAAACTTATCGTTACAGGTAATACCGTAGTCATTGATCATGGATGGGGTGTTTTTACCTCGTACTTCCACCTAAGTAAAATCTCAGCGAAAGAAAAAGATTTTGTTACAAAGGGAAATATTATTGGCGAGATAGGATCAACGGGTTACTCAACAGGACCCCATCTTCATTTTGCCATATGGAAAGATGGTACATTTTTAAATCCGTGGACCTTTTTTGAGAAAGATCCGATTGAATTTTAATCAGTTATTTATAAAGTAGTCGTAACAATAGGGAGGCATGGAGTGAATTTAAAGAAATATTACGTATTAATGATAGCACTATCTATAGCAGTGTCGCCAAACTTATTGCAAGCAAAGGTTTTGCAGTTAAAACCTATTTATACAGCAGGCATAAGTAAAAAAACAAATGAGGCTCTAGAAAAAATAAATACTACATATAGTGAGATTACAGAATTAATTACAATAGGAAAGTCTGCTAAAGAAGGAACAGAAATCAAGGCCATAAGACTAGGAAAAGGCGACAAAAATATACTTATTAATGGCGGGCATCATGGGAGAGAAGCTTTAACCACTATTTTAATTTTAGACCAGCTAGATTATCTTGCGGAAGCTTATACCAATAACGAGGCGATTAAGGGGTATAACGTAAGAGCTCTTTTAAACACGGTTTCAATATGGTTTGTACCACTGCTCAATCCAGATGGAGCTGACCTAGCCCTGAGTACATTACCCCGTTGGAAAGCCAATGGAAGAGGGGTAGATCTCAATAGAAACTATCCCGCTTTATATGCTACTATAAAACTAAGCAAAGCGCCTGGTTCAGAAGGTTATCCGGGGGAAGCTCCTTTTTCAGAGACCGAAACACAAGCACTTAGAGATTTATGTTATGAGAAAGATTTTCAGTCGGCAATTGCTTATCATAGCGCAGGGCAGATTATTTATTGGTGGTATCATCAGACAGGGGAGGTTCAGGCCAAATCAGCAGAGCTTGCGGGCATACTCTCTCAGATGACCGGGTATGCGTTGGTACCTCCTAGCAGCTC
>JARBTY010000103.1 GCA_029239935.1 Clostridia bacterium
GATATTACAGCTTCTATAATACGCCAGAGGACTTCCAAGAGGAAGTTCATGATATAGTCAGCACCATTGGAGACAATGGATAACGGCGTCCCCTCGCCTCCACCAAAAATGAATATTATGATACATAGAAAAACCCTGTGATTTGGTAATCACAGGGTTTTATGTTGTTATAGGGACATGAATTTATCGTAGAATAAATAAGTGCTTAAGTGCTGTGACTGGCACGATGAATGTTTATATCAAATAAATGAGTTTAATAAGAGGTTTAAAGATAGGTATAGACACCTGTCTTTTGTTTTATATGAAGCTAAAATATCCATGTTATTATGATAAAACAGACAAGGGAAAAACATATTCCGCTAATTAGAAATTATCGGAATATAGTTTTTATTACGAGGCTAGAGTAATTAAGACTATTTAATAAGTTTCCGTTAAATAGCTATTCACTTGGCGCATCCTAATGGCCGTTTGGTCATCATTCCACCATTACTTATATTTTATATGAAATTAAATATGATGAGCGATATTGTATACACAATTTTTATTTATAAGATAGTCTAGGGTGAGGTTTAATATAAATTGTGACGAGTATTATTAATATATAACTATTGATGTATAGCAACTCTATCTTGCTGTGTCGAATAACGTCATAATTTGCGGTCGATTTAAATTGCATAAAAAAATAATTTAAAAGGAAATAGGATATGCTTGTTGAAATTGTATGATGTACTTGTATTAATAATGTACACTTGTACACTACTATGCATTTACTAATGGATTAAAGTTTAATCTAGGGGGAGTTAACGTGAGAGAGATAGATTTGCCGCCATATGCCCCATTGCTTATGGAATCAACGCGCGCATTAGGATATTCACTTGAGGCTGCAATAGCGGACTTATTGGATAATAGCATCACTGCAGGGGCATTAAATATCAATATAGAATTTTGGCCTTATGATAATTCATATTTATCGATACTAGATGATGGAACAGGAATGTCACCTGTAGAATTAACAAATGCAATGAGATATGGAAGCAGAAACCCAAATGAAAAAAGAGGAACAAATGACTTGGGCAGATTTGGCTTGGGGCTTAAAACCGCTTCACTTTCTCAATGTAGAATATTAACTGTAGTCAGTTTAAAGGACGGAATCTTATCTGGAAGGCGATGGGATTTAGATTATGTAATTGATACAGGAGAGTGGACCTTACTTGCGTTGGATGAAGAGGAAATTGCACCACTTCCACAGGTAAAAGAGTTAATGGAACAAGGGAAAGGAACTATAGTGGTTTGGCAAAGTTTAGATAGGTTAAGTGCCGGAGAAGCCTCTTTTGAACAGGGATTTGGAGAAAAGATTGATTACGTAAGGGAGCATCTGGCTCTGGTATTTCATAGATATTTAACTGGAGAACCTGGGACAAAGAAAACTCAAATGTCAATTAATAATAATCTAATTACTCCCCATGACCCATTTTTAACATTAAAGAGTGTTCAGATTATGGATGACGAGTATATACATATTGATAATGAAAAAGTAGTTGTTAAGCCGTTTATACTTCCTCATGTATCAAAAATGACAGAAAGTGAAATAAAATCACTTGGGGGAGATGAGGGGCTTCGTAGGAGACAAGGCTTTTATGTATATCGAAATAAAAGATTATTAGTTTGGGGCACTTGGTTTAAGTTGATGCGTCAGGATGATTTGTCGAAACTAGCAAGAGTCAGAGTGGATATCCCAAATTCTTTGGATCATCTTTGGACCTTGGATATAAGAAAGTCGACAGCTGTGCCTCCGGAAATAGTAAAACGAAACCTTAAGCGGATAATTGGGCTTATTGCACAAAGTAGTAAACGAACTTACACATTTAGAGGGAGAAAGGAAACTACTGATGAGGTAGTGCATATCTGGAATAGATATCAGACAAGAGAAGGCATCAGATATGGAATTAATAGAGACTATCCATTAGTAGATTTCTTAAAAGTGAAGCTAGATCAACAAGGTAAGAATTATCTAGAACAGTTGCTGATGATAGCTGAAATCAACTTACCCCTCAACTCACTATATATAGATCTTACGAATGATGAGAAATTTAGCTCTGATGAAGATCGAGTAGTTAAAGATAATCTGAGAAATTTAATTAAATCAGTTGTTGAAAGTAGTGGGAGTGATGATGAGAGAAATACAATATTTGAGAATCTCAAGTGTGTGGAACCATTTTCACAATATCCAGAGTTAATTGATGAAATTAAGGGGGAGTACTAGGGTGGACCAGCAAAAAATAGAAATTCTTGAAAAAATTATAACTGTTATGTTAAATTCAAAGTTTAAGGATGATATTCCTACGGAAGATGATATTAGAACTTATGCTGCGGAAGGTAGGAAGTCCTGGCCGGTAGCTGATGAGGAATTTGAACAAGTAATTAAAAATATACACGCTTCATGCAGGGTAGCAATGGACAGAGGTGTATGTATAGTTGATGAGGATACTGATCACCAGTCTTGGCTACCTACTAGAAGAGCGGAGATAGATTTTTATTATTGGTCAAGATACATGAAATATTTAGAAGTAGTAAAAGGATGGAATACGAAAGTTATATCAGCACTGGACATTGTATCTGACGAGATAATGGATTTGTTAGGGAACCCCGCTAATACAAAGCCTTGGAAAAGAAGAGGTCTAGTACTTGGGGATGTTCAGTCTGGAAAGACTGCAAACTACACTGCTATTATAAATAAGGCAGCAGATGCAGGTTACAAGGTAATTATATTGCTAGCTGGTACACTTGAGAGTCTAAGAAGACAAACCCAAGAAAGATTGGATTCTGATTTTGTTGGGAGAGAGAGTAAATCTGTATTAAGCAGGGACATTAGAAATATATATAATGGGGTTGGGAAATTAAATTCTTCAAGATGTGCAATGACATTTACTTCAGGGATAAAGGATTTCAATGCTACTATTTTAAACAATTTAGGTCTGGATTTAAAAGGTTGCAGTGAGCCGGCTATTTTTGTGGTAAAAAAGAATAAAAATATTCTGCAGAACCTTGACCGATGGCTACGTGTGTTCAATGCAGATGCGAATGGAGTCATTGATCTCCCACTACTATTAATAGATGATGAGTCAGATAATGCATCTATTAATACAAATGATGGTGATAATAGTCCGACCGCAATCAATGCCGCAATAAGATTAATACTTAACAGGTTTAGTAAATCAACCTATTTGGGTGTTACAGCTACGCCCTTTGCTAATATTTTCATTAATCCAGATAATACAAATGATTTAGTAGGAGATGACTTATTTCCTAGTGATTTTATTTATGCACTATCTCCGCCAACAAACTATGTAGGGTGTAATGCTATTTTTGGAGATGAGCCAACACATAATAGCTGTTTGGAAAAAGTTGATGATGCAGAGGATTATTTTCCACTTAAACACAAAAGTAGTTTAGCTGTGTACGATATACCAGGAAGCCTTGAAGATGCATTAATGTATTTTGTTCTAGCAAATGCAGTGCGTGATTATCGTGGTCATACAAAAACTCATAGATCAATGCTGATAAACATAAGCAGGTTTACGTCGGTTCAAGATCAGATTGAGGATTATATAAAAACTTGGCTTCAAAGAACACGCTCAGATATTCAGAACTTTAGCAAACTGCCTGTGAGAAATGCACTTAAGAACGGTACAATGGCTTATCTAAATAGGATTTGGGATAAATATGAATTTAAAAAAATGTCAGGTGCAAGTTGGGAATTAATTCAAAGAGAATATCTACACAATGCAGTTATGCCTATTGAAGCACGTGCTGTAAACCAGAGAACAGGGGCAGCTAGTTTAGATTATGATACCCATAAAGAAAATGGCTTTAGAGTTATTGCCATTGGGGGAAATAGCTTGTCTAGAGGGTTAACTTTAGAAGGACTCTGTGTAAGCTATTTCTATAGAAATTCACAAATGTATGATACTCTACTGCAAATGGGTCGTTGGTTTGGGTATCGAGAGGGATATGATGATGTATTCAAGATATGGATGTCGCAGGAAGCTATAGATTGGTACTCGTACATTACTATGGCTACAAATGAGCTAAGAGGCGAGATAAAGAAAATGAACAAATTAAAGATGAAGCCTATTGATTTCGGTTTGAAAGTTAGAGATAATCCTGACTCTTTAATTGTAACAGCAAGAAACAAGATGAGAAGTGCGCAATCCTTAGAATGCTGGGTATCAGTAAATGGAAAACTTCTAGAAACACCAAGACTGAAATCAAAACTGCAGGATCTTGATTCTAATGAAAAAGTTTTTAGGGGTTTTATAAATAATTTGGATGCAATAGGGAAGCGAACAAATTCCAATCGTAATGAAACATTGTGGATGGATGTTCCCAAGGAAGTGGTAATAGATTTATTGAGAAGTTTTATTACTCATCCATGGCATTTGGCTTTTAACTCAGTATCACTAGCTGATTTCATAGAAGGCTCAAGCCATTTGTCTTCATGGGATGTTGCAATTCCAAATGGAAGCTGTGATGAAGTTGAATTTGATGGAGTTAATGAAAAGATAGTCGTTAAACCAGAAGAACGTGCGGTTATAGAAAGAGATGGCGCTATACTTATATCAGGAACCAAAGTCCGTGTTGGCACTCTTGGTTGCACAAAGGCAGGGCTTTCAGAGGAAGAAATTGTAAAGGCTACTGAAGCTTTTAAAATAGAGAATCCTGATAGAACATATCCACCCGATAATGCTTATTTGATAGAAGGAAGAAAGCCATTGCTACTACTTCATATTCTAAAACCAAAACCTCAGCAAGGCAGCAGTGAAAGATATCCGGATTTAGGCTGTAGATTGCTTTATGCCTTAGGCGTTGGTTTCCCTAGATATGATTCTAAAGTTAAAGAAGAAAAGGTTAAATATGTTATCAATCTAGTTGAATTTAGAAACTGGTTTGCCCTTGATGAGGAGGATGACGATGTTAACGATTAGTGAATTCATCAGTAAATGGAACACATTACGGGCAGACCATGGACAAGCAGCGTATCAAAGAATTGATGCAAGCCATCCTTTGGATTTTTATTTTGGTTATGATTCTGCGAGAAATAGAGAATTAATTTTACTATCGGAGAAAGAAATTAAGCAATTAGTGGAATCGAAATCTATAGTAGTCGAAATAGGAAAAAGAAATGATGGTAGATGGTCAGTATGCTTTAGACTGGTTAAGGGTGATCAGGAAGATGTATTCATGAATCTATGCTATGATCTTATTGAGACTTCAAGAAATAAAAATGATAAAATAAAAGGTGTAGCATTTGTTATAGAAAGATTCTTAAAGTGGCAGAGACTATTGCAGCAGGGAAATGATGGACTCTTAACGGACACAGCGGTCAAGGGGCTAATTGGAGAACTCATTTTGCTAGAAGAACTGCTAGTAAAGAGAAGCAATATCCTTCAAACGGTTGAAGGCTGGAGGGGACCTAATAAATCAGATAGAGATTTTATTTATAATAATATATGGTACGAGGTTAAAACTACAGATCCTTCATCGAATAGCGTAAAAATTTCATCAGTCGAGCAGCTAGATAGCAATGATGAGGGAAATCTTGTTGTAATGTATATTGAAAAGACATCTGCATGTGAACGAAATAGTTTTACACTAAACGGTATTGTATCAAGGATTAAGGATAAGTTGGAAACAGATATTTCTGCGGTTGTTTTATTTGAGGATAAACTACTTGACCTTGGTTATAGTTACAGAAAGGAATATAACGAAACTCATTATATATTTAGAAGAAAGAGGGAATTCAAAGTAGACAACAATTTTCCAAGGCTACGCCGCGATATGTTGGCAAATGGGATTATTAATGTCAGCTATAATCTATCTATTTCTAGTCTGAATGAATGGGAGTGTGTGTAGTACTATTTGTAAGGGGGTAATACAATGGACTTACAGGATTTTCGTAAGGACTTTATTGAAGATGTGAAATCTACTGCTTTAAATGACTTAACGGGAACGGTGGAATCATTTGTAAAAATTGCTGCGGATAATCTTGTAGAGATACAAGTCATTCCAGACTTTGAAACTTGTTTTTATGTAGGCGAGGGCAAGCGGGGGAGGAAATTAAGGGTTGATGGATATTCATTAGATGAATTTGACTTATCACTAAACTTAGTTACTGCTATATATAGCGGTAATGAAGAAGTGGAGACCCTAATACGTACCGAAGCCAATCAATCATTTGAAAGAACTATGGCTTTCGTTGATGAAGCAATAAATGGAAAGTTGAAAGATATTGTAGAGATAAGCCGCCCTGAATATGATTTAGTTGATCTATTGAGGATGAACAAAGAAAGAATACGAAAATATAGATGCATCTTAGTTACTGATAAGCTAATGAGCGGAAGAATAGATAGCTTTCCAATAGGAGATTTTAATGGAGTTCATGTGGAATATAGTATTTGGGATATAGAACGTTTTTTTAAGGTCTGGAGTTCTATACAAGCTAGGGAAATGCTAGAGATAAATTTCTCAGAATATATAAGTAACGGCATACCTTGTTTGGATGCTAATAATGCAGTAAGCAAAGGTTATAGATGCTACCTATGTGTTTTACCAGCGATAGTTATAGCAGATATATATGATCGTTATGGAAGCAAGTTGCTAGAAGGAAATGTCCGTTCCTTTCTGAGCACAAAGGTTGCGGTTAATAAGAAAATAAGAGAGACCATTTTAAGTGATCCAACAATGTTTTTTGCATATAATAATGGCATAGCTGCAACAGCTACTGACGTAGTGATAGAAAAAAGAGATAATGGAATGTATTTGACATATGCTAAAGATCTTCAGATAGTTAACGGTGGGCAAACTACTGCATCTCTTTCATCAGCTAGGCATAAGGACAAAGCTAAGCTTGAAGGTATTTATGTCCAAATGAAGCTTACTGAGGTGGATCCAGTATTGGCAAACGATATAATACCTAAGATTTCGAGATCTTCCAATAGTCAAAATAAAGTTAGCGAAGCAGATTTTTTCTCCAACCATGCATTCCATGTTCGGGTAGAGCAGATTTCGAGAAGATTATATGCCCCTGCAGTTGGTGGGGCGCAACACGATACACTATGGTTTTATGAGCGTGCTCGAGGTCAATATTTACAAGCTCAAATGAAAATGACCAAAAAAGAAAAAGAGAAATATCAAATCCAAAATCCAAAATCACAATTAATAACTAAGACTGACCTCGCGAAGTATCAGAACTCATGGCGTTGTTTGCCACATACTGTGAGTAAAGGTGCGCAAACCAACTTTATGGATTTCGCTGAAACTATAACAAAAGAGTGGGAAGAAAACGATGCTCAGTTCAATGAGATGTTCTATATGGAAACTGTTGCCCTTGCAATTTTATTTCACAGCATTGAAAAAATAGTTGATGTTCAGCCATGGTACGAAAAAGGTTACCGGGCAAACATAGTTACCTATACTGTAGCGCTTTTATCTCACTTATTGAAAAAAGGATATCCTAATAAACGCCTTAATATGCAAATGATATGGAATAAACAAAAATTGCCTGATATATTAAGCAACCAACTAGTTGTATTGACAAAACTTGTGTTTGGTGCAATAATAGACCCGACAAGAGAGACAATTAATGTTACTCAATGGTGTAAAAGAGAAGCATGTTGGAAAAGGATGAAGTCATTAGATGTTGATTTATTGAAAGGCATAGAAGATATATTAATTTCAAAGGAAGAAGATAAGGAAATTGCTAAAGACGCTAGAAAAACGCAAGTTTTGACAAATGAAATAGAAGCCCAGACTTTTGTGGTGAACAAAGGAGAAGCATATTGGAGTGATATGCTTCTGTGGGCTAGTGAAAAGAGGAAAATCTCTGCCGAAGAAGCTGTCCTAATGAAAAAGGCAACAAAAATGTATTCTGGCAAGCTTCCTAACTCATATGAATGTCAGAAGTTGCAGCATATAAAAGAGCGGTTAATTAGCGAAGGATTTATTGAAAAGGTTATATAGATAATTTAAATGAATAGTTGTTGAGGGGTAAATTATGTTTAGAGTAGTAGATCTTTTTGCAGGAGCTGGGGGGATGAGCCTAGGTTTTCTGCAGACTGGAAAATTTAAGGTGGTTGCAGCAGTCGAAAATAATCCTAATGCTCAACATACTTATTTAAGAAATCACGCTGTTGAAAAGATGCAAGATGATATAAATAGGGTAGACTTTAAAAAACTCTGCCATGAACTAGGAAGGCATGATAAAGATTTTGAGCAAATAGACGTAGTTATTGGCGGGCCACCATGTCAGGGATTCTCAAATGCAAATAGGCAACGCAATCATATAATAAGTTCAAACAATAAGCTTGTTAAACAGTATGTAAGAGCAATAAAAGAGATGTGCCCTAAAGTTTTCGTAATGGAAAATGTAGCAATGCTTAAATCAGAGATTTACAGATTTTATTATTCAGAAGAAGATAAAAGTGATTTAGAAGAGTTAAACTTGGACATGGATGAGGATAAAATTGAAATTGCAAGTAATGAAGAGTTAGCTTGTGAGTTATATGCTATTGCGAATTGTAAGGACATAGAAGATGTCATTAGTAGTCTCGCTATAACAGAAAAATATTATATCAGACTTAATACCTTATATAAAAAGAGTTTAAATGAGACTAAACTACATGACTATATAAACAAAAACAGAAATTTTCTGGTAAAGATAGTATCAGAGTTAATAGAACATGCAGATAATCAGGAAAATCACGTATTCGCAGCTCTATATAAAAATACTCTGAGGACTATTGAAAACTATCTAGCAAATGGAGGGGAATTAGCGAGCTTTTGCGGTGCCTTAAGCCAATACATCAGTGCGCAACAGTCATTATTCAAACTTATAGAATTGTTTGGTAACAGGATACTTGGAAGCTATACGATTGAAAATGGTAGGCTCTATTATAAGGCGCAATCGTATAAGGTAATAGATTATCTAAGATTATCTTTAGGCAGGGATTACAAAATAGTATTCGATACTATGAATTCTCAATATTTTGGTGTTCCGCAACAAAGAGAACGTTTTATAATGATTGGGCTGAATAAAGAATTTGCTAAGAAGAAATATGGTAGCCTAGAAAATATAGATGTTAGTATGCCGAAACAGATATTGACTAAGGAACACTGTAAGACTGTTTATGATGCTATATCAGATTTAGAAGCAATCCCTACATCTTACGATGTAAATGATATATCAGTTAGATTAGAAAATCATAAAGAAATAAGTTTGCCATATCTTCGTTACTTAAGGGGATCAAACTTAGATACATTATCGAATCATGTTATTACGCAAACCAGGGATACTGCTCTAGAAAGATTCTCTGCATTAAAACAAGGTGAAAACTTTCATGATTTGGATGTATCATTGAAACATACGTATAGTAAGCCAGGGCGTACTCAAAATTCGATATACCTTCGACTAGATTATAATAGTCCATCTAGAACTGTAACCAATGTTCGAAAGTCTATGTGGATACACCCAACTCAGGACAGGGCTGTTAGCATTAGAGAGGCTGCGAGACTACAATCTTTCCCTGATAACTTTGTATTTGAGGGACCGAAGGATGCACAATATCAGCAGGTTGGTAATGCAGTTCCTCCATTGCTAGGTCGTGCAATAGGAGAAAAGGTGCTTGAACTATTAGGTGAAATGCCTGAGACACCCTTAAAGGATTTGCTTTTAGAAACAAAAAATCAATGATATCATAGTTGTGTTGTTGCTTGGAATACTAAAGTTACCAAGCAACTTTTATTTTGTCTTAAAAGAGTATTTAAAATGCCCGATATGTTTACACCCGAAAAACGCAGTGAGATAATGTCTAAAATTCGAAGTAAAAATACAAAAATTGAAAATAGGACAAAGGGGACAGGTATGTAGTGCACCCCAAATGTTAGACAAAAACAAACTAACATTTGGGAGGTGCATTTTTTATGCGAAAATACACATATGAACAACGCCTAAAAGCCGTATT
>JARBTY010000104.1 GCA_029239935.1 Clostridia bacterium
ACTAAGTAAAACTGTGCACATAAAAAGTGCCCATCTATGATGAGCACTTCATGCATTCTTTTAGATATTTAACCTGTCTACTTGACAGGGGGCATATCAAACAGGCCTCTTAATTTTTATTTTTTACCAAAACCTCTTGACAAAAAAATAAAAAGATACTCTCTTGTAATTTAAATGTGCAACATATAGTATAGTGTTAGGTGATAACAACATATATATAGTATAGGATATATGAGGCTATCATTTCATTATAATTAAGGGGGATATGTAAATGAAGTACTATGTTATTAAGCGTGATGGCAGGAAAGCGAGTTTTGACCTTTCTAAAATTTATAATGCTATTATGCGTTCAGCAAAAAATTTAGAGCTTTCTATAGATATAACTTCTATCTCACAAGAAGTAGAAAACCGTATTAGAGAGGGCTATAAATATGAAATTACTGTAGAGCAGATACAAGATCTTATCGAAGATACCTTGATGGATCTTAAACTTATAGATATCAAAAATTCTTATTCTAACTACCGCACCGAAAGAACCCGTGTCCGTGACTTAAAATCAGAACTTATGGACACCGTTCATAATATAGGCGTTGAGACAGATAGAGATAACGCCAATGTAGGCAATAACTTCTCATCCAAACTCCTTAGAATAGCCAGCGAGACCAATAAGTGGCACAACCTTTCTAAGATGCCTAAACATCTGGCTAAAATGCATGAGCTTGGGGATTTGTATTTTCATGATTTAGATAGCTACAACCTCACTCTCAACTGCTTACATATTGATACAGGCAAGGTTTTTGAAAATGGTTTCAATACAGGTTACGGTACAATCAGACGGCCTAAAAGAATTGAGTCAGCTGCTGAGCTTTCCTGTATTTTGCTTCAAGCTTCTCAAAATGATATGTTTGGTGGTCAGTCTCATGTTAACTTTGATAATGATATGGCCCCTTATGTGGTCTCAACAAGAGAAGAAATTCATAGTGAATATGCTGCGCTAAAAGATGCCTTATCAGAAGAAGCCTTTAATACTTTTACACAAGATAAACTTATTACCAGGGTACGTCAAGCTATGCAGGGCATCGTTTACAATCTTAATACAATGCACTCAAGAGCTGGTTCTCAGGTACCTTTCAGCAGCCTGAATATTGGTATTCCTCATTCCGAGGATGCTGCTTTGGTATGCAAAATTTTTCTTGAAGAATATGAAAAAGGTCTTGGAAAAAACGAACAGCCAATATTCCCTAATATTATTTTCAGAGTCAAAGTAGGTGTTAACAGGGATAAGGAAGACCCTTATTATTATTTATTCCAGCTGGCCTGCAAAGTCGCGAGCACAAGAATGAATCCTACTTTTATGAACCTTGACTCTGATTTCAACCTGCATTATTACAATAAAGGCATCTTACCTGCTACGATGGGCTGCCGCACTTATATATGTTCTAATGTTAATGGCCCTGAAGGCCCCAACAGACGCGGCAATAACGCCCCTACCACCATTAACCTGCCTCGTATAGGTATTGAAGCTAAAGGTGATTTAGACCGATTCTGGGAACTTTTAGATGAAAAACTTCATGCTGCCAAAGAATCACTGCTCCACCGTTATGGGGTACTTAAAAAGTTAAAAGTCAAGGACTTACCTTTTGTTGTAGGGGAAGGACTTATGTTAGGTTCTGAGGGATTAGGACCTAATGATACAATTGACCCTATTCTTAAAAATGGTTCTTGGGGCATTGGTTATATTGGTCTTGCTGAAACCCTTGTTGCTCTTACCGGTAAGCATCATGGTGAGTCCAGCGAATCCCGTGAACTAGGTTACCAAATCATTCAGTGTATCCGCGATTTTACTGATAAAATAACAGCTGATACCCAGATGAATTGGAGCTGTTATGCAACTCCTGCGGAAGGCCTCAGCGGCAAATTTATCTTTCAGGACCGCGTTAAATATGGGGAAATCCCTGGTGTAACTGATAAAGAGTATTATACTAACAGTTTCCACGTCCCTGTTGGCTTTAGCATTTCTATTCCGGATAAAATTCAAATAGAGGCGCCTTTCCACAAAATGTGTAATGCTGGCCACATCAGCTATATTGAAGTAGATGGCTATCCGACCGGTGAAACGATAGAAAAAATTCTTACTTATGCTTATAGTCATTCGAATATCAGCTATATCGGCATCAATTTTCACCTAAGATACTGCAAGGACTGCGGGACTTACATCAATGAACATGCTAAGACTTGCCCTCATTGTTCCAGTACCAATATTCAAGGGGTCAGCCGTGTAACAGGTTATCTAAGTCTGGATGAACGATTTGGTACAGGTAAATCCGCTGAGAGAAGGGATAGGCTCTCTCATGACGGCAGCAACAAAAATACCTATACAAGCGTATGATTAAACTACGCGTCGCTGGCTTTTTAGATCATTCCACTGTAAATGGCGAAGGCTTTCGAAGTGTTTTGTTTTTATCCGGTTGTCATCATAACTGCCCTGACTGCCATAATGAAGAAATGCAGGATTTTACTTATGGCGAATCTGTTACCCTGTCTGATATTATTGGAAAAATTTCTAGAAATATCGCTATCATTGATGGGGTCACCTTATCTGGCGGTGAGCCTTTTGAACAGTGTGAAGAGCTGCTTCCTTTACTGGAAGAACTCCGCAAAATGCATCTTTCCATCTGGGTCTATACAGGTTATTTATATGAGGATTTATGTAAAGATCCTCTTAAATCTAGGATGCTTCCCTTGATTGATGTATTGGTAGATGGCCCTTATATGGCTGCCTATAGAAATGATCATTTGAGATACCGTGGTTCTTCTAATCAAAGATTTTTAAAGTTATTAAACGGGAAAATACAAAAGCTTTTAAACTACTAACCGTTGTGTATGCCATAAAGACCTGCTGTTACACCAGATGTAATAGCAGGTCTTTCATTTTTATTTAAAAAAGATATCCCATAAACCATCCCATAATAAGTACGTTAAAAATAACGGCCATACTTTTTCCTATCTCTGCCCCATAGTCTTCCTTGTACCGATCTCCCACATACCATGCTGGCAGTAAAAAAATCATTGAATAAAATAAGGTATAATGGGTACCTGTATTCCCGTTTGACCACGGCTTTATCCCCAGCCCTCTTAATACATAATCACCTATACATAGGCCATTCCCAAAAGTGATACTAAATCCTAGTCCCAAAATTAATAGTACAATCGAAAGACTTCCCCATCCTAGTTTGTGTTTTAAGCTTTCCATGTAGTTCCCCCTTACTCTTCTCAACTTTCAAAACTGTAAAATTTTACCTTTAATGGTAATATTATAGTGCATTATTCACAATATTGCAATATAAAAAGCAACAAGCTTTTGCTGCCTGTTGCTTTTTATCACGCGATGATACTATTTTATAAAATGCCAAATTCTTTCATAACCGCTTTAACGCTGTTGCCACTGGCTATAAACTGCTCTTTCTCTTCTTGTGTGAGAGGAATGTCTAAGATCTCTTTGATACCTTCTTGCCCTATAATACAAGGCACACTGATAGCCACATCATGGGTATCATACTCCCCTCTTAATGTCGTGGCTACGGGCAGCACACTTAATTCATTTAAGCTAACGGCTTTAACAATTCTTGCTACACTTTGTGCCACACCATAGTTGGTATAACCCTTTGCTAAAAGTATTTTCATACCAATTTCTTTAACTTCTTTGAGAATCTGATCTTTATCAATAGGGGCACTATTAAACTTCACAGCACACTGATCTATTGGAATACCTCCAATATTACAAAGACTCCATGTAATAAAAGCGGTAGCCCCATGCTCTCCTAAAACATACCCGTGTACATTTTTAGTATCTACTAGGAAGTGTTCCCCTATAATACGTCTCATACGGGCTGTATCAAGCAGGGTTCCAGTTCCTATGATTTTGTGCTGAGGATAGTCAAATTCATTTTGTGCAATATAGGTCAATATATCCACAGGATTGGAAACAAATAAAATAATAGCCTCTTTTGTATACCTTGTGATCTCTTTCATGACAGCTCTTGTAACCTTTGCATTGGTTTCTACAAGAATTCTTCTGTCTAATTTTTGTCCTGGCTTGACACTTGGTCCTGCTGACATAATGATTGTCTGGGAGTCTCTGCAGTCTTCATATGTACCTTTTCTAATCAGTACATTGGGTACATAGGAAAAGGAAGTGGTGTGAAAAGCATCTAATGCCTCTCCTTCAGCTTTTTCTTCGTTTTGATCAATAAGTACAATCTCTGCCACAAGACCTGAAGCAAGTATTGCCATCATGATTGCTGATCCAACCATGCCTGCTCCTATAATGCATACCTTATGTTTAATCATAGTTCAGCCCCTTCTTATTTTTGATTTATCTTTATTTTTTCCACTGAAAAACAATGATACCTCCTACCATTATGCCAACTCCAAGAAGTTTTGTCCACATAAACGGCACTTTTTCTGTACCAAACAAGCCAAAAAGTTCTATTAAATAAGAGGCGAATATCTGTGCCACCAGTATGATCATAATAGCATAAGCTGGTCCCAGTTTACCAATGGATACAATCACTGTATAAACGATACCGGCACCTAGTACGCCGCCTAGCAAATACATCTTATTAACAGTCTTTAATCCTTCAATATTGGCATCCCTTACAAAAAACAGTACACAAAGACAAAATAAAAATCCTGTTATATGAACCATTGTATTGGTAAACCAAATCCCTGCTTTTTCAGTTACTCTTGTATTCCATACCCCTTGCATACTCATTAAGACCCCTGACGCAATGGCCATCAAACTACTTATCAGCATATCAACAACTCCCTATTTAAACTAAAATATAAAGTTATTCTTACATCTTTCATTGTATTTTATACGCTGATAAATAGATAATCCTTTATAAATGTTTACAACAATCTTATGTGATGGGCTTCACATACCTTTATCATTTCATCTGGCCAGATAGAAGCCTGTACTTCTCCAATATGAGCCTTTTGTAAAAAATACATACACAGCCTGGATTGTCCTATGCCTCCTCCAATCGTATAAGGAAGTGTTTGATTGATAATCTTTTGATGGAAATCCAGCTCTTCTCTATCAAGGCACCCTCTAATTGCCAGCTGCTTCCTTAGTGACTCTTCATCCACCCTAATCCCCATTGAAGAAACTTCAAAGCTTTGCCCTAGCACGGGGTTCCAAAATACAATATCTCCATTGAGTTCCCAATCATCGTAGTCCGGTGCTCTTCCGTCATGCTTTTCTCCATTTGATAAGTCATTTCCTATTTTCATAATAAAGACAGCCAGCTTCTCTTTGCATATAGCATCTTCTCTTTCTTTAGGAGAAAGCTGAGGGTACTTGTCTAAAAGTTCTTGGGTTGTGACAAAGGTTATCTCTTCTGGCAGACACGCTTCAAGATCTTGGTATTCCTCCAAGATATATTTTTGAGTTTTTAAAAAAGCATTATAGATTTTTTTAACTGTTTGTTTTAAAAAACTCTCTGTTCGCATCTCTTTTGTTATAACCTTCTCCCAATCCCATTGATCTACATAAAGGGAATGCAGGTTATCCATTTCTTCATCTCTTCTGATGGCATTCATATCGGTATAAAGACCTTCATTGATATCAAATCCGTACCTGATAAGCGCCATACGTTTCCATTTTGCCAGTGAGTGTACCACTTCAGCTTTTGCAGCGTTATCATCTAAAATGTCAAAACTTACAGGTCTTTCTATGCCATTCAAATTGTCATTGAGACCCGTCTCGGGTTTGACAAATAAAGGGGCTGATACCCTTGTTAAATAAAGCTCGTACGCGAGGGCCCTTTCAAAATAATCCTTTAGTTTCTTAATTGCATTTTCTGTTTCTCTTAAGCTGAGTTTTGATTTGTAGTTTTGTGGTAAGTGTAATTTCATCTGATACTCCTCCTTAAATAATTGAATATAAAAAAACCTCCATCCCCAAACAAAGGGACGAAGGTTAACTCGCGGTGCCACCCTAATTGATTTAAACCTCATGATTTAAATCCTCTTAGAAACGTACAGATAGGACTCGATACGTTCTGGATATAACGGTCTAGACCCGTCTAAGCCTACTTGGCTGCTGCCTTTCGGTTAGAAACTCCAAGATGTTCTTCAATAAATACCTTGCTGCCGACTTTCAGCTTCCTCGGCTCTCTTATAAGCTTTAGTACCCATCTACTCTTCTTATCATTGTTTTTTGTGCTTATTAAATTCCATTTGAAATTATAAATAATTTATTTCTATTTGTCAAGTTCTAAATAAAAATGCTAGAATCCTCTTAAAAAATAATTGTATAATCTATCTTATCTATTGTATACTTACTGTACTAGAAGACACCCATTTATCGAAAGGAGCCTGTGGATGCCTAAGATTATTCATAACATACAACAGCGCATTGAAGATAATGCACTGGAACTGTTCAGCCGCTATGATTTTAACCAAGTTGATATGAAAATGATAGCTAAAAAATGTAGTATAGCCGTAGGCACACTGTATAATTATTATCCTAATAAAATGCAGCTTTTTATCAGTGTTGTTCAAAAAAGCTGGGGTGAAACTTCAACGGCTCTAGACGCTATTTATTTTGCTGATACTTCACCTTTTGAAAAACTTTATAAAAGTATAGAAATTCTTTATGATGATATAAAGCTTCGAAAAGGTATGGGCAAATCTATTTACAAGATTCTTGCAAAATACGAATTAGATGATGATTTAGTTGATACCTTTCACACCATTTTCTTTAAAATTGAGAGGCTTTTTGAAGCTTTTGAAAAAAAGAGTCTTTCATGCTCACCTGAATCGGTCGATATCAGATTAGCTAAATCCTTGATTGTTATGCTTCAAAATTCTATCGTCTCCTACCCTAATCATAGGCAGGACAATCTTAATTTTGTCAGAGACTTTTTTTATACCTTTCTCCATCATGAAAACCCCTGATAAAACGATACTGTTCTTATGTGATACGGTGGGTAATGCCATAATACTGAAGGACACCTTCTACAATTTCTTTCGCTACTTCTTCTCTATAAGCATCATTGCCCATAAGTTCTGCCTCTGGTCTGTAATCCATAAAACCAGGTTCTATAAGGGCCGCTGGCATCTCTGTTGTTCTAAGGACATAAAAATTGGCTGATTTTACGCCTCTGTTTCTCTGACTGGTGCCTCTTAGTAAGGCATCTAATAAATTGGTAGCAAGCCTTTGTCCTTTGCTGCTTGTAGGATAATAAAAAGTTTCTATCCCGCTTGCCCTCGTCTGATATTCGCTGCCGAGTGTATTGTAGTGAATACTGACAAAAGTTGCTATATCTTTACCCGATAGGTTGACCCCTTCTCTTTGCAGTTGGTCTCTGTACTCTCTATAGACACGGTTAGCCTCTTCCGTTCTTTCTGGCAGCGGTGTATCGGTTTCATCTGGCGAAGTCAAATAGGTCTCAAATCCCAACTGACTGGCATATAATTCTGCCAGGGCTGCCACAGTTTTGTTAAATTCATACTCCTGAATAACTCTGCCATCTCCCAGTGGGGGAGTACGCCTTTCTGGAGTGGTTATGCCATGTCCCCCATCTAATATAAGAAGGGGCGCAAATCCTAATAGCTCTTTTACATCAATCATAACATCCTCCTGCCATAAAATGTGGAAATTCTCTTAAAATAGATTCCATACTATTATAGTCGGACGGCTTGTTTATTTATAACCAAATTTCTCTGTTTTAAAGATTTTCTATCTGCCAGTCAATGGGTATTTGATGAAATGTCTTTAGGAGTTCATTTGCTTTTCTAAAATGGTCACACCCAAAAAAGCCATTATGTGCTGATAGAGGACTTGGATGGGCTGCTGTTAAAACAGCATGATGCTTTTGCGTAATGATTTCCATTTTTTTCTTAGCAGGCGCCCCCCACAACATAAAAATAACAGGCTCTTTTCTTTCATTAAGTGTCTTTATCACACAGTCTGTAAACACTTCCCAGCCTTTTCCCTTATGAGACTGCGGGCTTCCCGCTCTCACTGTGAGCACAGTGTTAAGAAGAAGTACCCCTTCTCCTGCCCACTTTATAAGATGTCCATTGTTAGGAATGTAACACCCAAGCGTATCCCTTAGTTCTTTGTAAATATTTTTCAGAGATGGCGGAATGGCTATCCCTGGCTGAACAGAAAAAGCCATACCATGGGCCTGCTGGGGGCCATGATACGGATCTTGACCTAAAATGACAACCTTTGTATCTTCATAACTTGTTGTTTTGAGAGCGTTAAATATATCATACATATTTGGATAAACTGTATGATGTCTGTATTCCTCTTTTAGAAATGTTCTAAGTACTTCGTAATAAGGCTTGTCAAATTCTTCTTTCAAATAATTGTCCCACGAATTATTAAACGTTATCATTGTCTCATTTCCTTTTTAAATATAGTACATAATGTTGTCATCTATATGGAGCACTTGATACTCCTTCATAAGCTCTTCTAGTGTGATGTGGTCAATGACCTCCAGCACACTTTCTGTCATTTTTTTCCATACGTTATCCCATATACACTGCTGCATATTTTTTAAGATAAGTGAAACGCTCTCACTTGGGGGTTCTTCATCCACTAGACATATTTCGCCTTCTATCGCCCGTATAATATCTCCTACGGTAATCTTTGCCGAATCTTTAGCCAGCATATACCCTCCTTGTGCACCTTTAACACTTCTAACGATACCAGCTTTTTTTAACAGTGAAAAAACTTGCTCCAAATAATTAACAGATAAATCCTGTCTCTTTGCAATATGAATTAACGCTACCTGTTCTCCTGCTGAATGAGCTGCTAAATCAACCAACGCTCTTAGTCCATATCTCGTTTTAGTAGAAATTTTCATATGTCCCCTCCTTGTAATCCCTAGTGTTCCTATATATTTAATACTATATCCTTTATTTTTGAATGTCAATACTATCTTCTAAATCCTTCTCCTACCACCTCGTGTAAATTTTGTACGGTTACAAAGGCCGATGCATCAATTTCTGAAATATGCCGTTTAAGCTCAATAAATTGCTTTCGGTCCATCACAGTTGTTATAACTGTTTTTTGTTCTTTACTGTATGCTCCCTCTGCATGATAGATTGTTGCCCCTCTATCTAACGTATGGAGAATATAGTTGTTAATATACTGAGAATGTTCACCATTAGAAGGAATAATCGTTACAAACTTTTGAATGTTAATACCTGATATAATATAATCAATGAGCATGCTGGTTGCAATAACTCCAAATACTGCATAAAGTCCTTTTTCCAGTCCAAAAATACCTATTGCAAGGAGTACCACTGACATATCTGCTATAACAAGTGCTGCGCCTATATTGAGGGAACTATACTTTGCAATAATCTTTGCGATAATATCCGTTCCTCCTGAAGAGGCTTCTAGGTTAAAGACAATAGATTGTCCTAAAGCTATAAACAATGCCCCAAAAAGTAAAACAACCAGTGTATCCTGGCTAAGAGGCTTTAGGTTCGGAAAGGCCATTTCTAAACCTAGCATAAGAAGCGAAATCTCCAAACTGCATACAATACTCCTTAGTCCAAAACTTTTTCCCAATATGATAAACCCTATTGCAAACATGATAATATCTAATACCAAAATAATAAGTCCTATAGGCACAGCCGGCAGTACTGCCTTTATAACAACAGATAACCCGCTTACACCACCGGCAGCCAGCTGTGAAGGCAGCCAAAAAAAGTATAATCCTAAAGAGATCAATAGTGCCCCGATAAACATCCCCATATATTCTCTGATTATTTTATTCACTTTTATCACCTCTTTCATATACCTATTATGATACACTTCTTATTTTTTATAATACTCTTTTTTTATTATATCATTTAAAAGTATGATAAAGTATAAAAGAGATACTTTTTATCGTATCTCTTTCTAAAGATTTGCTTACTTAATTATTTGGAC
>JARBTY010000105.1 GCA_029239935.1 Clostridia bacterium
TATAAAAGAGCTTTACGCAGTCACTCATAGAGAAGGAGAAGATATAGATATGATTGAGGGAGTAGAAATGCTGTATGATTCCTACTCATCTTACTATTTAAAGCAAGATATTTTCCTTGAAGTAAGAGTTGATGAACAAATTATAGGCTCCAATTTTCCTAGTGATCAAGATCAAAGTATGACATATGAAGATGCTAGTGGGAATACAAGAAAAGTTTGTGTTATCCAGAGCGGAAACAATTACTATGTAAGAGTTTATGGTAGGTTTCCAGACCCATATGAAGGGGTAACTCTCATTTATTATTATGATTGTTCCTCTATCATGGAAAATTCGAGGCGTATGACAAATTCTCTATACAGGATAAGTGGCATCATAGCATTGCTACTTAGTATGATTTTATTAGCTTTAGTGGAATATATTTTTAAACCTTTTCAACAGGTATCAGACATATCCAAAAATATAGCTAAAGGAAATTATAATCAACGCATTCTTATAAAAGGAAAGGATGAAGTAGCAGAAATGGGACATAGTTTTAATCTTATGTCAGAGCAAATAGAATCTCAATTGAATAAGCTTGTGTCAGTTGCAGAGGAAAAACAACGCTTAGTGGATAATCTTGCTCATGAACTAAGAACGCCTTTTACTGCTATATATGGTTATGCAGAAAATATATATACTGCTAATATATCCGAGGAAAAAAGGCAAAGAGCAGTCAAATATATTATGTCAGAGACTAAAAGGGTAAAAAATATAGCAGATAGACTTTTGAAGCTCGCTGTACTTAGAGAAGGTGGGGAACTTGAATTGTTCCAAGTTGATTTATACAAATTGCTACATAAGGCGAAGGAAACTTTAGCAATTAAAGCTAAAACCAAAAATATAAGAATTAAGTTAATTTGCGACATAAAAACATTAATCTGTAATGGAGATTTAATTGAAAGTATTGTTTTGAACTTAGGGGATAATGCAATCAAAGCCACGGAGGAGAACGGGGAAATTTATATCAAAGCTTATAGAGAGGAAAATAAGAAAATTATTGAGATAGAGGACTTTGGAAAGGGTATGACGGGAGAACAACTGGAACATATAACAGAAGCCTTTTACCGTGTAGACAAAGCAAGGAGCCGAGCAGAGGGTGGTGCTGGCTTAGGGTTAACACTTTGTAAAGAAATAGTCTTGTTACATGGTGCCAAATTAGAATTTAGTTCACAGATTAATAAAGGAACTCAAGCAAAAATCATTTTTATCTCTGAGGGATAATTTTACAAATTCATAATCATTTCATGACAAAATCATTATGACCAATTACTAAGCTATAGATACTCATAAAGAAAAGCTAAAAAATGATTTGTATTTTTATGGGACTCTGTAGAGGGCTGTAGCACACCTATTTAACAAGGAGGTCAAATGATTATGGTTATGTAGGAATAAAAACGTAAGTAAGTAAATAAATTTTTGTGTTTATGTCAAATGAAAGGGATGGAATGATAAAGATGAATAAAAAAAATAATAAAAAAGAATTAACAAAAAGTATGATAAAGGCAATTGGTCTTATCGGTGTATGTACTTTAAGTTTTAACTATAGCACCCAGTTGTTAAAAGCAAGTGAAATCAATCACGATAAGAGCATAGCTACAACCTATGATGTTGTCGCACTAACCAGTAACATAAAGACAACAATTCCAGAAAATTATGTAAAGGCTAATTACAAAGTAGCATTTCATAAAATTCGTGATGAGGAAGCAAGAAAAAAGGATCTTTCTATAGAACAAGCAGCAGAACTAGTCGCTAGAGGATTATGGAGAGTATATCAATTAGATTTGGAAGGAAAAACTATTGAAATGTCCATTTCACTTGGTCTTGAAACTTGGGAGGGAGAAGTTAATATTTCTCCAGAAGAAGTCTATTTTGTTGCTATAAATAGTACTTCGGGGGAAACTTATACTGTAGCTGTTGAAGAGACCGGGAAAACTAATAACAACCAATTAAGAGAAAGAATTAGTGATGAAGAAAGAGAAAAAAGGGCCAACGATGCAGAGATTATAATAGAAAAAGATCTTTTAGGTATTATTGAACGTGTAAAAGATAAGATAGAGTCAACGCAGCTATTACAAGGTAAAATTGTTGACTGTCAATATAATTTTACGAGCTGTTCATCTTTTGGAACAATAGAACACCTATTTTACATTAAGACAGAGAAGGGACAGGAAGTAAAAGCTATATTTTCGGAGGAATATAATAGAATTTTACGTATACATATTTTGGATGAAAGTGAAATGAATGAAGTCAAAGCGAATGAAGGTGAAGTCGACGAAGTCAAAGTGAATGGAAGTGGAACCAACGAAGTCAAAGCGAACAAAAGTGAAGTCAATGAAGTCGAAGTGAATACAAGTGAAGTCGACGAAGTCAAAGTGAATGAAAGAGAAGTTAATGAAGTCAAAGTGAATGAAGGTGAAGCGGAAAAAGTAACCTATGTCAAAGGAAATAATACAATAGTGTATTCCAAAGATGGTGAGACAATACCAAAAGGAATAATCAGTATAGACCAAGCAGTAGATATAGCAATCAAGGCTCTAAAAGATAAATATGATTGCGATCTAAATGATAAAATTATATATATTAATCATTATACAGGTCCAGCAGCAGTTGATATGGATTATGGTTTTGAGATTACAATACCAATGCCTGATGGACGTAGATACTATTGTGTTTTAGATGCCAAGTTAGCAGAAGTATACGCGGTTGGTTGTATAACGCCAAGACAGAAGAGAAGATAATAGCCTATTATTTATGATGTCTATATAAATTATTGGACTTCCCAGAAATCTCAATTTGACATTGCGCTGGGATGTTGTAGGAGAATATAAAATAAGAGGAGACAGCTTAGGTTTAATAAGCTGTCTCCTCTTATGTCGTAGCTTGATTTGAAGCAGATACTAAAGAATCAATATTATGTCTTGAATGTACTTTTAAAAGCAGAATCATTTAACTTCTGATGAGGAGACGAAGAAAAAATGCTTGATAGGCTAAAAGAGATAAGAGATGCCTATTTTATTTTTAGTGAAGTGATTGATTATATGCTTTAGGAAAACATTAAACTAGAGCAAAAAATTGTTGCTTATAAAATAGGGGAATGATCTACCAAGAAGAGTAGAGTGAAATTGAGAATGTCAAATAATTAGAATTATTTGTAAAATACATAGACATATGTTACAATACAAAATAAATTATAGAGAAACAATCTATAAACTTAAGTTCTTCATTTACTAAAAGTTGTTTCTCAGAATGATTTCACATTAAATAACATAGTGAATAAGTTAAACTTTAAAATGTGAAATCTATATTATTAAAAGTGAGGGGTAATGAGAATGAAAAGAAAGTATTTAAAAAAATGGATAGGAATAAGTTTGGTTTTATCAATGCTTATGACGCTGGTTATTCCAGTAAGCGCAACCAGTATATCCCCAGCATGGCAGAGAATTTTTAGGGGAGTGATAGTTACTCATAATAATATACAAGAAGTTTATGAGAAAAATGAAACACAGTTATCCAAGCTTATAAAGGCAATATTAGAAAATTCTCATGAACTTAACATGGATGGGGAGATTGTAAATGTTAAGGGGAGAGACATTGAGAGCACACTAGTGACGGCTTTAAAAGGACTTGGTGTACAATTATCTCGGAAGAATGACTATACTTCCAATACATACTTAACGGAGGGAAATCTGAATAAAAGTAAGGATGTTATTGCTAGTTTCGCTCTTTTTATATCTGATAAATTAATAGCTGTTAATTCAAAAGAGTTAATAGGAAGTACATATCTTGGGATTAACCCCAACACATTAAAGGAAGATATTAAAAAAAGCGTATGGGCAAAGGAAATTCAAGAGGTTCAGGAGCTGGGTATAGATACTAACGCTCATATTAAACCGCAAAACCCTAAGCTTAAACAAGAAGAACTGGCGGCGTTGATGCTAAAATATAAAGCAATAGGCAAAGATATCTTGACAAGTAATGAAGCCAAAAAAACAGGAGAAGTAACCCTTGAACTAGAAAAGGGCAAGGTGAACTGTGATGAATATACGATTACACTGAAAAAAGAATGGATTTATGGCTATATTGATAAGTTGGCAAGTACATTTAAAAATGATCAAGAGCTGCAGGATTGGATACTACAACAATCTAGTTATAAAGTATCGTCTAAGCTATCAACTGAATTTAAAGAAGAATTAATCACTGAAATAGATGAGTTTACAAAAGTACTCAAAAGTGCCATAGATCAAAATGTGGTTATGAAAATTTATATCAATCAAAAAGATGAAATAAACAAAATAGTGGTTGAAATGAAAATCAGTAATACAACCAGCCTATCAGAAAAAGTAGATATTCATGCAGAAATAATTTTAGGTGATGGCCAATCCCTCACAGAGGGGGTAAAAGTTAGTCTTAAAATTATGGAGGATAATAAGGCATACAGTAATATGAGTTATGATAGGGTGCAGACAAAAATAAATAACGAAATGGTAGTCCTTCATCAACTTAAGGTCAGTGATGAGAGTCAAGACATTTTGACAATGACAGCAAAAGCAAACTATGATGAAACAAAAACTAAGGACAATGTTAATTTAACTTTTTCTATGCAAGTAGAGGATTTGATTGTCAGAGCAAGTGCTACAGGAGATTTAGCAGTAAATGAAAAAACTTTAAGTGTTAAAGCAAATTTAGATGAAATAAAACTGACTGTGGAAGAAAGCCAAGATGTATTTGAGGTACAATTAAAGGGTAATATTTCACTGGGTAAAATAGATGCAAAAGATATTCAGTTTGATGGCAGCAACGTCAAAATGATTTTAAAAATGTCAGAGGAGGATTTGAAAAAACTATCTGACCAAGTAGAAATGAATGCAGTGCTTATCGGAATGAAGCTAGAAAAGTTATTGGAGTAAGAAAAGTATTATTTCTCACGAGATAACTTCCTACTAAGATAAAATAGTGATAACAATTCAAGAATTTAACGCCATGATTATAACCCACGTATTTCTGACAACTGGTCAGAAATGCGTGGGCTTTTACTATTGCTTATAGAATAGTGTTTGTTTAGGATAACCGTGATTTGTAATCTTCATACTCAAATTGTTTAACAACCTGAATCCCATCTTTTTCATTATATAAGGCAATTGAGGGCAGGTTAACGCCATTAAAAGTATTATTTTTTACCATAGTATAGTGTGCCATATCACAAAATACCAACCGATCTCCTGGTTTTAAAGGCTGTTTGAAAGAATAGTCTCCAATAACATCCCCAGATAGACAGGTAGGGCCTCCAAGCCTATAGGTGTAGGCATACTCATCTGGCATCCCTGCATCAATGATTTGAGGTCTATAAGGCATTTCCAGTACGTCCGGCATATGACACGCTGCTGATGCATCTAAAATAGCGAGGTTCATCCCATTATCGAGGATATCAAGCACCGTCGCAACAAGGTAGCCTGTATTTAGAGCAACTGCTTCACCGGGTTCCAGATAGACGTCTATATCATACTTGTCCCTTATAAACATAATCGAACGAATCAGTGTCTCAACATCATAATCAGGTCTTGTAATATGATGACCTCCGCCAAAATTGATCCATTTCATCTTTTTAAGATACTCGCCAAATTTTTCATCTACTATCTTGAGAGTTCGTTCCAGAGTATCTGAATTTTGTTCACACATAGTATGGAAATGTAATCCATCGATACCATCCAGTTCTTCTGGTTTGAAATTGGACAAGGTAACTCCCATTCTTGAATGTTTAAAACAAGGGTTATAAAGGTCAACTTCTATTTCAGAATACTCAGGATTAATACGGATACCACATTCTATTTTTTTCTGACTGTTATTTTTAACCTGATCTTTATACTTATGCCATTGGCTGAACGAGTTAAAAACAATATGATCACAATAACTCATCATTTCATCAAACTCTGCTTCTAGATAAGCGGGTGAATAGATATGAACTTCTTTTCCCATTTCTTCGTATCCAAGCCTTGCTTCAAATAAAGAACTGGATGTAATACCTTTGAGATATTTTGCTACCAAAGGAAATGTCGCATACATTGAAAAACCTTTTAGTGCCAAAAGAATACTACACCCCGTTCTTTGTTGTATCGACTGCAGCAGCTCAAGATTTTTAGTAAGGAGTCTTTCATCAACCACATAACAGGGCGATGGCAGTGCACTAAAATCAATAGTCATAATAGTCACCTCAATCAACTAAAGTAGGGGCAAAATCTTCTTGCCATGGTAAGCCATATTTATTTAAAGCATCCATAAATGGATCTGGATCGAATTCTTCAATATTATGAACGCCTGGTTTTTTCCACTTACCTGTCATAACCATCATAGCTCCAATCATCGCTGGAACGCCTGTTGTATAAGAAATGGCCTGTGAACCTACTTCGGCATAACACTCTTCATGAACACAAACGTTATAAACATAATAAGTTTTTGGCTTGCCATCTTTTATTCCCTGGATAATGCATCCTATATTTGTTTTTCCTTTTGTTCTGGCTCCAAGGGAAGCAGGATCTGGAAGAACAGCTTTTAAAAACTGCAGCGGAACAATTTGTTTTCCTTCATATTCAATCGGTTCAATAGAAGTCATTCCAACATTTTCAAGAACTTTTAAATGGTTAATATAATTATCTGAAAAAGTCATCCAAAATCTAATCCGTTTAATGCCTTTGATGTTGAGAGCCAAAGACTCCAGTTCTTCATGGTGTAAAAGATACATATTCTTTTCACCTATTTCCGGGAAATCATAAGTGCGTTTTATTTCTAAAGGCTCTGTTTCTACCCATTCCCCATTTTCTATATAACTGCCTTTTGCAGTTATTTCACGAATATTAATCTCTGGGTTAAAGTTTGTTGCAAAAGGATAACCATGATCCCCAGCATTAGCATCCAGAATATCAATATAATGAATTTCATCAAAATAATGTTTTGCAGCATAGGCACTAAAAACCCCTGTAACCCCTGGATCAAAGCCGCTTCCGAGTAAAGCTGTGATACCTGCTTTTTCAAACTTTTCGCGGTATGCCCATTGCCATTTGTACTCAAATTTAGGTATGTCAAGTGGTTCATAATTGGCAGTATCCACATAGTCAACACCTGTTGCAAGACACGCATCCATAATCGTTAGATCTTGATAAGGAAGAGCAACATTAATAACAATATCGGGATTGAAATCCTTTATCAGAGCTATTATCTCATCAGTATGATCCGCATCCAACTGCGCTGTTCGGATTTTTGTACGACCGCCGTCTAATTTTTCTTTTAAAGCATCACATTTTGACAAAGTACGACTTGCTATACAAATCTCTTCAAAGACTTCTGAGTTTTGACAGCATTTATGAACAACAACACTGGCAACACCACCGGCACCAATAATTAAAGCTTTTCCCATATCATTACCTCCACTTTTTATTCATTTAACAAGAGTAATTATAAATAAAATGACTCATGTAATCAAGTAATTTATTTATCCAATAAATAATCCATTGATATCTCTAAAAAAACTACCATAAATCATATAGGTTAACTGGTAAGACAGCTAACGCGAGTATTGTAGTTATACTTACAAAATAACATTCATTTTAAATATCCCGTCTTGTGCTGTAAAAGAATAAATTCCCTTATACTTTTCTACCGTGGCAGCAATACTTCTTGTGCCAAAGCCATGGTTATTTCGATCAGTTACAGGCATATCATTTTTAAACTGTAACACCCCTGTAAAGCTATTAGTGACCTCGATAAACAGCTTATCATTTTTTGATTTACAGTTTATATTTATTTTTCTGTAACTGGTTTCTTTGATATTCATGCAAGCATTGATTGCATTTTCTATCGCATTGGCTAAGATGATGCACAAATCCATGTCCGCTATTTCACAGGTTTTAGGAATATAAGCCTGTGTTTTTACCGCTATGTTTTCGGTTTTTGCCATGTTGATATAGGAAGATAAAATCAAGTTTATCGCATGGTTATCACAATATTTGACTGTAGCAGTATTGTCTATAGTTTCTTCCATTGCAACAATATATTTTTGCGCCTCTGCCGTATTATTTTCAATAAGATAGCCGTTGATTAAATGAAGGTGGTGCCGTAGATCATGGCGATGGATCATTGCATTTTCCTCTGCTTGCTTCATAGTTTCAGTACGGGCTTGCAGCGCGGATAATTGTACTGATAAAATATTCTGTTCGTTTTGCATTTCAAATCGTTTTTCCAGTTCATTAAAATAGGCAACTAAAAAGTAGTAGAAAACTGAAGCTAAGCCAGTGGTTAATATTCCGATTACCACAACCCTAGAAAGGTAGAGTAATTGAGTATATACAGTGGTCAGGTATGCAATGACATAATAAATCAAGGGGATTATGACTAAAAGACGAATTTTTACATCTGAATAGGCCAGTATTTTAATGACATATGGGCGTAAATATTTGTAAACGACAAATAGCAAAGGAATGCTTACTATCATTTTAAAAATCGCCGAGATACTCTGATTATTATTGAAAAAAAGAGCAATCAAATCACCAATCCACCTTCGCGGAGTGGTCAAAATGTAAGCCGTGCAAAGCACAAATAAAACGCAATCCAATCGCTTTTTAAAAAATGTACAGAAGAATGTAAGTAAAGGTAAATGGACAACAAATGGGTATGCTTTTTCTAAGAATGGCCATCCCCAAATGGCATAAAGTATAAACTGAAAAATGACGCTGATGACTACACAAGCTGATAGAGCTACAAGGTTTTTCTTATCCATTCTAATATCAAGAAGAAAAACCATGATTAAAAGACCATACATAAAAACAGAAAGATAATTTACAGCAAGAAGCATTATAAGTCACCCACCTTCAGTTTATAATAAGGTTGCAGCTTTAGCAGGTACTAATCATTTTCCGCCTGAAAAGAATGATTAAGATATGCCTGCTTCACTTGTTTAAAAGCATTTCTTGATACGGGTATAAGCAGGTCACTTGTGGTCGTAAAGCCGTCCTGTGATAGGTGTTTAATATAGTCTAAGTTGACGATATAGGAGCGATGAGGTCTGATAAAAAGTTTATGTATTGATAAAACAGCTTCAACTTGAGAAATTGTACTGGTGGTTTCTATCGTAATCCCGCCTTTTAGGTGAAAGTATACGGTTCTTCCAATTACCTCAACATAGATTAGTTCATGGAGGAATACTTTAGACAAGTTGGTTTGCGTTTTCACAACAATATATTGATTAAGACCACTGCAAATAGCATTGCAGGCTTTTTCTAAAACAGAAAAGAGTTTGTCTTTTTGAATAGGTTTTAACAGATAGTTAAAGGCACCCACTGCATAAGACGCTACTGCAAATTCCGGGGTGGAAGTCAAAAATATGATTTTAGCAACTTGATTCTTGAGCCTTATCTCGGCGGCAAGCTCAATGCCATTGATGTTCGGCATAATGACATCTAAAAGAAAAATATCAAAATGTTTACCTCTTTCTAGCTGGCTTAGCAGTTCCATACTGTTTCCAAACCTATGTATCTCTATTTTGTCTTCCGCAAAGCCGCAGCTCAAATAGTCATCCACAAGCCCACTAATATGTAAAAGCTCTTGTTTATTGTCATCACAAATAGCGATTTTCATGCTGGAACCTCAATTTCTCTAATATATAATATTTATTATAGCAAAACTTATATAAAAAAAATATATAATACTACATTTCATGACACAAAAGCTACATCTCATGCAGATGATGGGTTTTACATACTATTATACAGTATAATGAGTCTTGAATTCTTCGTAAGTTTAATGCAAATGAAAGTGATATCTAAAAAAATATAAAGGAGAATGTGGAGTATGAAAAAATTATTATTATTTTCAACTAGTTTATCTTTGTTCCTTATGCTTGCAGGCACAGTCAGTGCCCAAACAAA
>JARBTY010000106.1 GCA_029239935.1 Clostridia bacterium
GATAAAGGGAGATTATTTATTAGATGACGGTATGCATAATATACGGGATTTTCATAAATCAGGAGGAATACCTATTGTTTTTGAAAGACCTCATAATGCGCATGAGGCTGATGAATTTATAAGAGTAAAAGGGTGGCTCGATTTTGAAAAACTCATTATCAATACCTGTTATCCGCATCTATACGATGACTATTTTGGATTTAAAGATCAAGAAGTGATCTGAAATGTTACGGAAATATTAAAAAGTGTAAAAGAAATATCTTGGAGAGATATTTCTTTTTTTATTG
The DNA here is from genome assembly GCA_029239935.1 of Clostridia bacterium. The sequence goes on from JARBTY010000106.1 coordinate 288, forward strand.
GGAAAAATCAGAAAAATCACTGTGTGCATAGGATTAGTTAGTAATAGTCAAAATAGAAAAATAAACCAAAGTATAAATAATTGTAAAAGATTGACATTTTAGTTTGAGTATTTTATAATAATTATGTAATAATTAATTAACAAATCTTAACAAAATGAGGAGGAGAGATGAAATTTAATTATAAGATACTAACAGGTATGGCTATAGGGGTAGTGAGCATTGGTAGTTTGAATGTTTTTGCAGCTAATATTGCCATTATATCAGATAAATCGGCAATTCTTACAAAACAAAATGCTGAAACGATGGTCTTAAAAACTGGGGATAGGATTAAAATCATCTTAGATGAAGATTTTCAGAAAAGTGACATAGCGCAAGTCGATATGAACGGTACATATGGATATATTAATAAAAATGACATACAAGTAAAAGAAGTACAAACTAATATTTTAGTGAATGGGGCAAATCTAAGGCAAGAACCTGATCCACAAGCAGAGATCATAAAAAAACTGAATGTAGGTACAAAGGTAACAGCCACTTATAAATATGTAGATTGGTATGCAGTAGAGCTTGAAGATGGAAAAACGGGATTTATTTATAAAGATCAGATTAACGAAGACAATTTGTACTTAGTGGATCGTAAAAGCGCACAGCCTTTAAATACTTTATTGGCAAAATCCGCACCCGTAGAAGTGATTACATGGAGTGTGGCATCAGGGATTTTACCAAGGGGAGGCACTGCAACGATACAAGATGTTTATACAGGAAAAAGCTTTAATATCAAAAGAACTTTTGGGACAAACCATGCAGATGTAGAGGCCTTAACCATGGCAGATACGGCTATCATGAAAGAAATATGGGGAGGCTTCACTTGGGAGAGACGACCTGTTATTGTTCATATCAATGGCAGGCGGCTTGCAGCATCTATGGCAGGGATGCCTCATGCAGGCAAAGACAGTGCACCTAATCTATCTTATACAAGCGGCCTTTCAGGGGGATATGGTTATGGCCAAAATCTTGACGCAGTCAAAGGAAATGGGATGAGTGGTGTATGTGACCTGCATTTTGTGGGCAGTAGAAAACATAAAGATGGCAATATCAGTGCAACCTCAGACCCTCTGCATCAGGCAGCGATTAAAGTAGCAGCAAAGTACAAATAAATCAATAGTATGCTAAAAACACCTAGACATAGATAGATTATGTAAAGGTGTTTTTCATTATTGGCTTACAAATTATGAATATTTGTGATATAATGGTAATTGATACTAGTACAAAGGAGATGATTAGATGATAAATCAATTAAGAAAAATGGTATTAAAAGCGATACTATTAGGGATTTTGACGTTTATACCCACGGGTCTTATGGCACAATCTGAAAATACACTAAGCAAAAATACAGTAGTGGAGGAAAAGGGTTATCGATTTACTCTAGATGAGGCATCCAGACTTAAAATTGATCTCAAGGATCCTATTAAATATAGTGGTGCACCTGTTTTCTTTTATGTGAATTTAGAAAATGCAAAGTGGCTTGAAGCCGTTAATACAAGCAATACAATTGCTAATTTCCCGGGGGCTGTCTTTACTAAGGTCAGTGACACGAAATTAGAAGTGAAATTAACTAATTCACTGAACAGCAGTATTTACTACATACCGCTTCTGACTGAACTAACAGGGGGAGAAGCTAAAGTGAGTGTAGATGGGGGCGGAACTGAGATAAGCAGCACACCTCTTACAGTGTTTGCAGTGACCAGTGACCAAAAACCTATTGTATCTACCGGCGATGTTACAGCTGTTAGAGATGAAGGGGTTGTAGCTAACATTAAGATTGATGAGATTATAAAGGGCGCACTGGTAAACAGCGGTAAAGCGGCAGATCGAACCATTACTCTGACACTGCTTAATCCAAATTATGAATTTGAAAATGATAAGCCAGTGATTCAGACAAGCGGTGGGTTTTACAATATGACAACAAAAGCCGTTAATGATACAGGAAGCGGTACTTATGATATCTCGCAGATAACAACAGGTTATGGAAAACTCTCAGCCACACAAGCTGATAAAGGAATTTTACATATTTACCTGCCAGAAAAGACTAACATTACAGCACCAGGAAGATTAAATATCACTGAACTAACGGTGAAGGCGAAGACTAAAGAACTTCAATCAGGTAAAATTGAAATAGAAGTGAGCGGCCCTAGTTTAGAAAAACGAATTGTTACAGTGGCCCAAATCAAAGACTACAGCATTTCGGTTTTAAATAAACTCAGCAGCCCAGCAGCGATTAAGATGGGAAGCAAAGGGACTATCAATTTTTCTATTAAAGAGAATGTAGTAGAAAGTATGGTTGAAGGAAAAACAGTGCAAGTTACTTTAGATAAGGGCTATTTTGCAGCAGTTAAAAATGCGGGAACCAGCAATCTTTCTATAGGAAGCATCAAACTTAACAAACAAGATATTACGAAACAGCTCTCTGTTTCTGCCATACAGAAAGATGGCTATTTAACGGGATTTAGCTTTGATATTCCAAGGAGTATAGATAAAGACGAGCTGAATGAAATTCAGTTTGAAAACGTAGCAGTTTATGCACCTTCAAATGCTTCGGGCAATGTAAAACTTTTGGTTAATATAGCAGGTATCAAAGAAGAAGATGCGGCGACAGTAGCTGTTATAAAAGAAGTCGCTGAAATGATTTTCGAACCTATTAGATTAAAAGTAGGTGTTAAAGATCAAAAAGGTGGCAGACTTGTTATCACAGAAACGGACAAGGATATGATACAGGCAGGGGTGATAGAGCTGGAGATAGAGGCAGAGGCAGGTATTACTTTCCCAGACAAACCTGAGGTGACAGTTATAGAAGGAGATATTAAGCTTGGAGATGTCAGATATGATGGTGTTAAGCCTAATATGTTAAAAATAGAGGTGCTTCGTACTTCACGTAATGCTTCACGGATTGAAATTAAAAACTTTATTGTGACCGCAGACGGTACTGTACCAGATGGTGGATATATGCTTACTGTAAAGGGTAGTGCGCTTACACCGGATACAGGCCTTGGCGCATTAGAGTATAAAAATTTTATGATTGTTGGTAATGCCCCTGTTGAAGTAACAGTGCCAACACCAGTGGAGTCAGCTACAACTCTCTCTAAGTTTGTCATTGACAGTGCAATTTATGATGTAAATGGCGAAAAAAGAACGATGGATGCAAAGGCCTATTTAGAAGGCGGAAGAACGATGGTTCCTCTCAAATATGTAGCAGATGCTGTTGGTATCACAGGTAAAGCAATTAACTTTGACAAGGGTGTTATAACTATCCAGTCAGGTAAAAAAGTAATTACATTATATGATGGACAGAATACAGCAAAGGTTAATGGCGAAGAGCTAATGATAAATGGCAAAGTGATTGTAAAAGAAGGCAGAACTTATGTCCCAGTGGCTGAAATTGCAAGGCTGCTAGATGTAAAAGTAGTATGGAATGCCAATACAAAAACAGCTGTTTTTGAAAAATAACATAGAAATATTGGAGGTCATTTTAAAAGCTGAGATTTAAACAGCTTTTAAAATGACCTCTTGTTTATTTGCAAAATAACTATTAAAATAAACAGATAAAATGGATAAATAAGGAGAAATAATATGTATTTTGATTCCCATGCACATTATAATGACGAAAGTTTTGATGGAGACCGAGAGGAGCTGCTCTTAAGTATGCCGAGTCAGGGGGTAGAATTTATTGTTAATGCAGCAGCTGATATGGCATCTTGTTATGCTGGTATAGCATTAACTGATAAATACCCTTTTGTTTATTGCAGCGTAGGTGTACATCCTCATGAGGTTAAGCATTTAAAAGAAGAAGATATGGCCGTGTTAAGAGAGCTTACCCAAAAAGAAAAGGTAGTGGCTATAGGAGAAATCGGCCTTGACTATCATTATGATTTCTCACCTAGAGATGAGCAGAGAAAATGGTTTAAAGAGCAGCTGCTATTGGCTAAAGAGGTGGATTTACCAGTTATTATCCATAGCAGAGAAGCGAGTCAGGAAACTTTTGATATGATAGCAGAAAGTGGGGTTAAAGAAGGAGTCATACACTGTTTTTCGGGGAGTGCAGAGCTTGCTAAGGCATATGTTAAAAAAGGATTTTATATTGGTATTGGAGGATCATTAACCTTCAAAAACGCTAAAAAAACTGTAGAAGTGGTCAAAGAGATTCCGCTGGAGAAAATACTCATTGAGACAGATTGTCCCTATTTAACACCTACGCCCTTTAGAGGGCAGCGAAATGATTCATCTTATTTAAAGTACGTGGTAGAGAAAATAGCTGAAATTAAAGGGATAGACGCTATGTCTATAAGTGAAACGACTTGTCAAAGTGCAGTTAAATTATTTAGAATATAATAGCTTATAGCACCAAAAAAAATAGAATAAAGAAATTAAAAAACAGCTTTTGTAAAAAGCTGTTTTTTAATTTTGTATAGTTATACTAAACTTCTAGGATATAATTATTAAATAAAATAGAAAAAACTTAAATAGTAAAATCTCCTAATAACTGTATTAAAATACAAAAACATGGACTGCAATTATTTTTTATGTTAAAAATTTCTAGTAATTGAATAAAAAAGAAAAAATGGACATATAATAGTTATTAATTAAATGTTACGTAATTGTTAAATGGCTTCGATTGTAAAAAAAAAAATAATCTACTCAAACCATTGATATAACGTTGAAATCCAATTTTTTTTAGAGGTTTTTTAGAAAAGAAATAAAAAAAGTATTACAAAAGGCTTGAAAGATTAGAAGAAATATATTACAATTTGAAATGTAGTTGAAACAAGTTGATCTTAATTTTATTACCAGACGATTGTAATAAAATACGGCTTATCAGATCGAAAAAAGAAAATCAAATTATTTTGATTAGTAAAGATAGAACTAAACTTTTGATTAAAAGAGTTTATGTTTTAAGGAGGTAATCATGAGGAATCGCAGTAGAATTGCTTTATTGGTTATAGTGTTGTTTATGCTAGGAGGAGTTAGTATTACAGCTTACCAATCACTATCAAAGATTATTATGTTAGTCGATGATGGTAAAGTGACTCAATACGAGACAGATGCAAGTACCGTAAACGAATTATTACAGCAGTTAGAAATTACTGTAGACAGCAAAGATACAGTAACACCAAGCTTACAGACAAAAATAGAAGATAACATAAAAATTACTATAAATCGATGGAAGCCCACTGTTCGTTTGAATGTGAATGGAGAGAGTGTCACATTTAAAACAAATTTTAAAACAGTAGGCCAAATCATAACTGCAAAAGGTTTACAAGATGAAAAAGAATTATCTGTAGAGCCAGACCAAAATAAGGCGATAACAGACGATATGGAAATCATAGTCAAAACCAAAGAGGTTCAAACCATTGTAGAAGATAGACCAATAAGTTTTGACACAATAGAAAAAACAACTACAGAACTTAATCCAGGAGAAACAAAGGTTACACAAGAAGGTAAAAATGGATTAAAACAAGTGACCTTGGAAAAAATATTTGTAGGTGGTGAGCTTTTAGAAGAAATCGTCAAAGAAGTTGTTGTAAAAGAAGAAGCTCAGGATCAAATAACCCTTAAGGGTATTACAAATGCCATTAAAGACCCTGATACAGGAGAGAACTACGAATATACAAAAGTTTATGACATGGAGGCTACAGCTTACACAGACTCTGGAAAAGATGGCTGGGGAAGTAAGACAGCAAGTGGCATAGATGTTTTTGTAGGCGTAGTTGCAGTGGATCCTAAAGTGATTCCACTAGGGACAAAACTGTATGTAGAAGGCTATGGTCTTGCTTTAGCGGCGGATACAGGCGGAGCTATAAAGGGCAAAAAAATTGACTTGTTTTTTAGAACAGAAAAAGAATGTTACAGATTTGGACGTAGGCCAAAGACTGTGTATGTGCTTAAAGATCAGTCTCTTAATATTGCTGAACTGAGATAAAAATTGAACGATTGAATGACATAAGCTTAAGATGGCAGGCCTTTTTGGTCTGCCCTTGTTTTAGTCTTGGGCAATATGGTATGATAACCTAGAAGGAGTGAACAACATGGAGAAGATCGCATCACCTCAGGGAACAAAAGACTTACTTAATAAATACCCGTTTGTATTTCAAAAAAAGTTTGGGCAGAACTTTCTTATAGACACACATGTTCTAGGTAAAATTATAGACGCAGCTGAGATTACAAAAGAAGACTGCGTACTTGAGATAGGGCCAGGGATAGGCAGCGTCACAGAGGAGCTTATAGAGCATGCAGGCAAAGTGATTGCAGTGGAGATAGACAAGCAGCTGATTCCTATTTTAGAGGAGCAGTTTGGACAAAAAGAGAACTTTAGGCTGATTCATCAAGATATACTAAAAGTAGATCTTAAAAAGCTGATAGAGGAAGAATCTCCCAACAAGAGAATCAAGGTGGTTGCAAATCTACCTTATTATATTACAACACCTATTATCATGCATCTGCTGGAAAACGAACTGCCTATAGAAAGCATTACCATCATGGTACAAAAAGAGGTAGCTGACAGACTTTCGTCGCCGCCAGGCAACAAACAATACGGTGCTATTACTGTAGCAGTTAATTATTATGCAAAACCCTATTTGGTTGCGAATGTACCACGCAATTGTTTTATGCCAAGACCAAATGTAGACTCAGCCGTACTAAGACTTACTCTAAATGAGACTTCTGGGGTAGAGGTTAATAACAGAGCACAGCTTTTTAAAATTATTAAAGCTTCTTTTTTGCAAAGAAGAAAAACGCTGCTTAATGCACTGGCTGCTAATGCTGACCTAGGGCTCCCAAAAGAGGAGTTAAAGACACTATTAGAAGACAGTCATGTCGGTGCATCTACAAGAGGAGAGACCCTGTCTTTGCAGGAATTTGCAAGGTTATCTGATTATATAGATGCTTTCAGGACACAAAAAAAGAGTTGACAATGAGAATTATACCACTTATAATGAACCTAATTTCAAAAATACAATAAATGATGAGGATATAAAAATGAATCGTATATGTGAACTTACAGCAAAATTTTATACATTCTTTTTTAGCTGGGGCTACTTTTATTTTAGCGCTGGTTATTTTTGCTGTAAACAAAATATGAGAAGGCCTTTTGGCATATACGTCCCCATTCATATATCTTAAGTTTTTTAAGATTAAAAGATATAAGGCTTTATGCTCAAAAGGGCATAAAGCCTTTTTTATTTATAGATGTTTCAAAAATACAACACTACGCTACATATTATAAGGAGGTATAAGCATGATTATCGTTATGAATCACACAGCTACAGAAGAAGAGATTTTAAAGCTTATGGAGGAATTAATGAGCAGTTACCCTGTTCAAATACAAAAAATAACAGGACAGGAACGTACTGTACTGGGTTTTGTGGGAGATACATCAGGCATCGATACGACACAAATAGAAAATGACAGCAGAGTGTATAGAGCTATGAGAGTAAGAGAACCCTTTAAAAAGGCTAACAGATTATTTCACCCTGATAACAGCATTATTGAGGTAGGCGGGAGAAAAATAGGAGGAGGCGACATTGCAGTTATAGCAGGTCCTTGCTCCGTAGAAAGTGAAGAGCAGATTGTATCGGTTGCTGAAGACGTAAAAAGATCAGGAGCGACCTTTTTGAGAGGTGGTGCTTATAAACCCCGTACTTCCCCCTATGCTTTCCAAGGTCTTGAAGAGGATGGACTTGAACTGCTTAAGATAGCCAGAGAAAAAACAGGACTTCCTATTGTAACAGAAATCATGTACCCACAGACAATTGATAAATTTGTTGAGGATGTAGATATTATCCAAATAGGAGCAAGAAATATGCAAAACTTTGCGCTTCTTAAAGAATTAGGCAGAACAAGGAAACCTATACTGCTTAAGAGAGGTTTATCTTCTACTATAGAAGAATGGATTATGGCAGCGGAATACATTATGGCAGGAGGAAATGATCAGGTTATCCTTTGTGAAAGAGGAATTAGAACATTCGAAAGCTATACCCGTAACACCCTAGATTTATCAGCCATTCCGGCTATTAAAAAACTCAGTCATCTTCCGATCATCATAGATCCAAGTCATGCATCGGGACTAGCGTACATGGTAGAGCCTATGTGTATGGCGGCCATAGCTGCAGGAGCAGACGGGGTTATTATAGAAGTTCATAATAACCCAGCTAAAGCTTTGTGTGACGGTCCACAATCTCTGACACCAGCAGAGTTTGATAAAGTGATAGGAAAGATGAGAAAATATGCAGCAGTAGAAGACCGTCAAATCAGTGAGGTGAAATAATGGGAGAAGAAGGACCTTATTATAACATCGGCGAAAACCTCAAGATATCTATAGAAAATTTGTATCAACACAACAAACATGTATTAAAAGCAATAGAAGACGGTATGAACGATGTACCTAAAGCAAATCCTATAGTGGGCTATCAAGGGGTATCGGGTTCCTTTGGACAAGAAGCGGCAATGACTTATTTTAAAGAGGGTTATGGGAGCCTTGCAGCCCACGAGGAGTTTGAAGATGTGTTTGAGGCTTTAGAAAAAGGGACGATAGACTATGGGGTTGTCCCTATAGAAAATTCCAGTGCAGGTGATGTGCTGGAAATCTATGATTTAATGTTAAAGCATAATGCATATATAATTGGCGAAGAGATTATAAAGGTGGAGCATAACCTATTGGGGATAAAAGGCGCTAAAATAGAGGAGTTAACAGAAGTTTATTCTCATCCTCAGGCCTTGTCACAATGTAAAGGATTTCTAAGAGCCCATAGGTATATTGAAGAAAAACCTTATTTAAATACAGCGATGGCCAGTCAATTTGTTGCAGAGACTAAAGATAAGACAAAAGCTTCTATAGGAAGTAAAAGGGCAGCGGATGCTTATAACTTAGAAATTCTCAAAAGCAATATTCATTTTAATGATACAAACTGCACCAGATTTATTGTGTTAGCTAAAAATATGGCTATTAGTAAAAAATGTGATAAAATAAGTGTAGTATTTACAACTTCTCATACAAGCGGTGCGCTTTATAATATATTAGGACATTTTGCATACAATGGACTCAACCTGCTAAAGATACAATCTAGGCCCCTTCAAGAAAAAACATGGCATTATTTTTTCTTTGCTGACCTAGAAGGCAATCTGCAGGATGCCAATGTCCTTATAGCACTTGGCAAACTTGAAGAACAGAGTAAATATTTAAAAATACTAGGCAATTATAAACAGGCTTAATCAAGGAGGAAAAAATGAAAAAAAGTATATTTACAGACAAAGCCCCTAAGGCAATAGGGCCTTATTCACAAGCAGTGACTGCAAATGGTATGATCTATACCTCAGGTCAATTAGGAATGGACTATGAGGGAGTATTAGAAGAAACAGTAGAAGGACAAGCACACAAGGCAATTCAGAATTTGATAGCCATACTGGAGGAAGCAGAAACCAGTATAGAAAATGTCGTAAAAACCACAGTTTTTTTAGCAGATATCAATGATTTTATAAAAGTAAACGAAATTTATGGTCAATACTTTAAAGAACCTTATCCAGCAAGAAGTGCTTTTGAAGTAGCCAATCTTCCTAAAGGTGCAAAGGTTGAAATAGAAGCAATCGCAACATTGTAGTCAT
>JARBTY010000107.1 GCA_029239935.1 Clostridia bacterium
AGATTTACTAAACCCTGCCAGCTGGACAAAGGGTAACTATCCCTTACTGACATCCAGAAGTGTTAAAGGAGAATATGGAACGGGACATAATTCTTATGTAACTGACGATGAGGGCAATGTGTGGAATGCCTACCATGGAAAACCTGGCATTGATGCGCCAAGAAGCAGTGGCATACGTCGTGTGCATTTTGATCGTGATGGATGGCCGGTACTTGATTTGACGGAGGAGAAGGATTTGAATCAGGACCTCATAAAGGTATCTATTGATGTGATGGTGTCTTAAGTTATAAAGTTCCTAGGAGATATATTTTTGTCTCCTAGGAATTTTATTTTTATATAGTGATAAAAAGCTCACAGCTGATATAATAGGGTTGTAAGATTTTGAATACTATGGGAAGTATAGAGATTAGATGGGACAGGAGGGGGATAGGCGTATGCTTTTAGAAAAGATAAAACACAAGTTCTACAACTTAAGTATAGGATTAAAAATTTCTATGTTTTATTTTGGATTGATTGTTGCATCCACTTGCTTAAGCAGCTGGATGTTTAATAAGATTTATTTAGATATTACCCATAAAAAGGTGAGCGAAGTATCTATTCAAACATTAAATTCAATTCAGTCGAATATTAACCTAATGATTAGTAATGTAGACAGCTATTCAAAGATGATATTATCAGATAGTACTCTGCAAAATTTACTTCGTAAAGGAAACGTTTATTCTGATTTAAATGCACAATCAAAAGTAAGTAATTATTTATATAAATTTATACAAGCTATACCTTTAATTAGCTCGGTTTATGTGTTTGATAACACAAACAATGTTTATTCAGTGGGAGGTCAGATGTTGCAAGCGCTCCAATCTGACCAAATTAAATATGCAGAGTGGTATAAGGAAGTCGTGCAAAAGAAAGGCGGATACATCTTAAGGCTTAATGGAGGGGGTATAGCGTTTCATAACACGGAAGATAACTATGTTTCTCTTATTCGTCTTATTAGAGATATGGACACGACAGATACACTCGGTATATTAGTCATCAATATCCCAGAAAAAGCATTTAGTCAGGCATTTAGCAACCTATCAGGAAAAACAGAAAATAATGTGGTGATTTTAGACGAATATAATCAAATCATTATCAGTAATTCTGATATCAGAAAAATAGAGTCTAAGAAAGTAGAACAAAATAAGCTGATTGATTTTGAAAATAAGGCTATTCAGGCGGCTAATGAATTGATACATATAACTTCAGCAACTGAAATGAAAAAATTCAATAAAACAGAGTACCTCGTTTCCTATCTCTCACAAAATAGGTATGGCTGGAAATTTGTGAGCATCATGTCGTTTGCTAAGCTCTTTGAAGAAAATGCAGTCATGAGTTTAGTAGGATTTATAATCATAGTATTTAATAGTATTGTAGTATTTATAAGTGCAGTGAGTATATCACGGATTATTACAACCCCTATAAAGCGCTTGCTCAATTCTATGAAAGATGTAGAAAAGGGAGTGTTTAATGAGGTGCAGGTCAAAACACAAAGTCATGAATTCAAAAGGCTTTGTAAAGGTTATAATATCATGATTATGGAGATAAAAAAATTGATTGCCCGTGTTATTGAAGAACAAAAAATCATTAGAAAAACAGAGCTCTATACGCTGCAAGCTCAAATTAAACCACATTTTCTATACAATACGCTTGATTCCATTAACTCTTTGGTTCTTTCTGAATGTACGGAGGAGGCCAGTTCTTTAGTTGAAGCATTAGGAAATTATTATAGAGTGAGTGTCAGTAAGGGCAGAGAAATCATAACCATCAGCGAAGAAATCAATATGGTTAAAAATTATCTTAAAATACAACAGGTAAGATATCAGAACTTATTTACTGTTCAGTATGATATCAATACGGATTATTTAGACTATAAGGTGCCTAAGCTTATTTTACAGCCGCTTGTGGAGAATGCACTGTATCATGGCATCAGACCGCTGGAAAGGGGCGGAATAATAACCGTAGGAGTAGATAAACAAGAGGGAATAGTAAGCGTTTGGGTACAAGATAATGGTGTAGGGATGAAAGAGGAACAGCTTGATGCCATTATTAACAGTAAGCTGGGAGAGGGAGCAGGGAGTTTTGGATTAAAAGGAACATTAGAAAGAGTACGTATTGTTTATAATGGCAAAAGTGCATTTGAAATCAAAAGTCAGCTCAGTCAAGGGACAAAAATTATATTACATGTGTATGATGACAACCAAGAGGAGGACTAAAAGATGGAAGTATTGAAGGTACTTATAGTAGATGATGAACATCTTATTAGAAATCTCATAAAAATAAAAATTAGGTGGGACGAGTTAGGCATGGTAGCCATAGGAGAGGCTGCATCTGCAAAGGATGCTTTGGAACTCATAAAAACCTTAGATCCAGATATTATATTTACGGATATTTGTATGCCCTCCATGGATGGTATAGAATTTAGCAGGATAGTTGCCCTGCAGTATCCTCATATTAAAATTGTTGTTGTTACAGGGTATGATGAATTTGAATATGCGAGAAGCAGTATCAAACTCGGCATAGCAGATTTTATTTTGAAGCCTATTAACTCAGATGAACTGATGAAAACGCTTAAACAGTTAAGAGAAAAAATCTTGTCTGAAAGATTACATATCAAAGAATATAACAAATTAAAAGAGCAGCTTGCAGAAAGCCTACCTATCCTTAGAGAAAAGTTTTTAAATGAACTTTTATCAGAGGAATTGACTTTAGAAGAAATAACCCAGAAACTTGATTATTTCAAAATCCCTATTAATAGTGGCTGTAACGTGTTTCAAGTTGCGGTGGTTGAATTAAGCAGTTCTATAAAAGATAAGCAAAAGGAAGAGGGTAAGATTTTGCTTTCTATAGAATGTACTAATGCCATCGAGAGCTTTTTTAAGTCAGATGAATTCATTTTGGTATTTTTAGATAATCGCAGAAGGATTGTTATTTTATCCAATAACGACAAGATAGACTTCATAGAGTGCTGTGAGATTTTAAAAGGAATGATTATAACAAGATTAAAATGTTTTGTAAGCATTGGAATAGGTACAAAGCAAAATGGGGCAGAGCATATTAAGTATTCGTATAAAGAAGCAATAGATGCCCTGAACTGTATAGTATTTGTGGGTAAAAATCAGGTCATAAGTTATAGTGATATACGTAGTATAAGTGACAAAACATATTCTATTGATAGGAATAGAATTGAAAAGCTGACTTTATTTATTAATGCAGGAGCAAAAGGAAGTGCACTGGAAATTCTGGAGCAGTTATTTACGGTGTCAAGTTGTTATGATAGGGAGATTATGACTAAGATGCGACTTGAAGCCTTTGATGTTTTTTCAATAGGTCAGCATATTATCAGTGAACAAAAAATGAATGTGGATGAGATTTGGCAGCATGATATAGGAATCAATGATTTGATTCTAAAGGTTGATAACCTCCCAGAACTCAAAGGATATATGAGCGAATTTATAGGAAATATTGCCAGCAAAATAGAGCAAGCTAATAACAATAAAGCTCGTACACTCATTGAAGAAGTAAAAGACTATTTGAAGACCAATATGAGCGATCCGGAAATTTCTCTTTCGAGTGTTGCAAAAAACTTTTTTATCAGCTCTGGACATTTAGGACGCTTATTTAAACAGCAGACTTCTCAAACGTTTGTTGAATACCTCACAGAAATCAGAATGAAAAAAGCGGAAAAGCTCTTAAGAGAGACCGATTTAAAAGGCTACCAAGTTGGTGAAAAAGTAGGGATAAAAGATTCCCATTATTTTAGTATTATTTTTAAAAAATACACAGGGATTTCTATCAACAACTTTAGAAAGAGGTAATTATTGCATAAAAGCGATGGATTTTTGAATGATTATGTGTGAATAGTGAATGGAAGATAAACCGTTTTTTATTTAGAATATAAGAGAAATGAAAAATAATCACTAGGGGGAAATAATATGAAAAAGATAGTTATGAAGTTTTTATCTGTGATGCTTTTAGGTACAATGATAGCCTCTTTAGCTGGATGCGCACCATCAGATAATACCAGTTCATCAGGGGATGCAGGTGAGCAGACTGTAAGTGAAAAGGCTGCAGAGGATAAACCAGCAGATGAAAAAGCTGCATCTGAACCTATTAAGCTGACCGTATGGCATCAGTCTGTTGCAGAGACCGACCCTGCTACAAAATTGATAAAAGAGGCAGTAGCAGAATGGAATGCAGCACATCCTGATATTATCGTTGAAGAAGATGGGGTGACGGGAGAACAATATAAGACAAAGATTAAAACAGCAATAGCAGCCAATGAAGGGCCAGATTTAAGCTATATGTGGGGCGGAAGTTTCGTAGAGCCTTATGTTAAAGCAGGGAATATGCTGGCAATTGATGAGTATCTTACTGATGATATTAAATCCAAATTAGTTCCAGGAACCATTGAAGGTTGTGTATTTGATGGGAAAACATACAGTTTGCCTTCTACCACGTTTATTGCAAGTTTATATTGCAATACAGAATTGTTTGAAAAAGCAGGGGCTAAACTGCCTACTACATATGATGAATTATTAGATGCAGCAGCAAAATTAGAGGCAGCTGGTATTACACCTATAGTTCTTGGAGAAAAAGACAGATGGCCAGGCATGTATTGGTTTGATATTATTGCTATGCGTCAGGCTGGGAATGAAGCTTGTATGGCAGCTATGAAAGATCCTGCAAAATTTGATTCACCTGAATTTGTAGCAGCTGCCAAAAAGATGCAGCAGCTTGCTGAGGTTGGGGCATTTAATGACAGTATGTTTAGTATGAGTTATGATGAAATGATTGGTGCATTTACACAAGGCAAGGCAGCTATGTTGTTCCAAGCAAACTGGGTAAATGCTGCCATTGAAGATCCAAGTGCAGCAACTAGCGGAAAAGTAACAGCAGTTGCATTCCCATTATTTGCAGATGGGGCCGGAAAAGTAACTGAGTTTTATGGCGGAGGTGTAGATGGTTACTACATTAATGCCAATACAGAGTATCCTAAAGAAGCAGCTGAATTTTTAATCTATTTGAGTGAAAAAATGGACAGAGGAACTTATTTAGCAAATTCAGGACTTCCATGTTGGGATACTACAGGTTTAGATACCTCTTCACTGATTCCGCTGACAAAACAAGCTGCTGAATTAATGTCCACAGCTACATCATTTATTAAATGGTGGGACAATATTCTTCCAGCTGAATCTTCAGAAGTACACAAAGACCTTATTGCACAATTATTGGCTAAGAAAATTACGCCAGAAGAGTTCTGTAAAGAAATGGCCAAAGTGAAGGGCGCACAATAATAAGCTAGGCATCTAATTTGATGATAAAGCATGTGATTAAAGAGTATTTCCTTAACCACATGCTTTATTAAAAGGAGGCATATCGTGGATTCAATACTATCAAATAAAAAAGCAATATGTATTTTTGTTGTTCCGACACTGCTTTTATATGTAGCTATCCTATTTATTCCTATTATTATCTCAGCAAGCTATAGTGCACTTGATTGGGATGGCATAGGAAAAGGAACCTTTATTGGCGCTCAAAATTATGTAAAAATGTTTTCGGATGGCAGGTTTTTGCACTCAGTTGTCAACTCATTATTATTCGCAGCAGTTTCTATTGTGATTCAACTGCCTATCTCACTTGCTTTGGCACTTATTCTTGCTGGCGGGGTAAAATTCGAGAAGTTTTATCGTACTGTTTATTTTATACCTGTTATTATTTCTACAGTTGTAATTGGGCAATTATGGATTAAGATTTATAATGCTGATTATGGTCTCTTAAATACATTACTTCAATCTATTGGACTTGAGAACTTGATGAATGATTGGCTTGGACAGGAGAGTACGGCTTTAGTATGTGCTTTTATTCCTATATTATGGCAATATGTAGGTTATCATATGCTCATTATGTATGCAGGAGCAAAGTCCATTTCTACGGATATTTATGAAGCCGCTAAAATAGATGGGGCCACATCCATAAAAACAGCATTTTATATTACCATTCCACTTTTAAAACCTATTTTAAAGGTTTGTATAACCTTTTCAGTTATTGGTGCATTAAAAGTGTTTGATTTAATCTATGTTTTAACAAATGGCGGTCCATTTCATTCAACCGAAGTGCCAAGTACCCTAATGTATACCACTATTTTTGATAATTTTCAATATGGCTATGGCAGTGCAATATCTGTATTTATTATTTTGGAATGTTTAGTGCTTACGGTACTTATTGATAGGGTGATGAAACTAGATTAAATAGTGGGAGGTTTATTTTTATGAATAGTCTATCGGCAGCTTTATCTAACAAAAAAGATATAAAAAAAGTGTTTTTGCAGGTATTTCTTGCAGTATTTGCAATGATACAAATATACCCTTTGATATGGTTAATATTATTTTCTTTTAAAGACAACAATGAAATATTTGGAGGAAATATTGCAGGCCTTCCAGATACATGGCGTATTCAAAATTACGCCAGTGCAATATCTCAAGCTAATGTCATGAAGTATTTTGTTAACAGCGTATTTGTAACGACCGTAACAATCGTACTAGTCATCTTGCTGTCGTCCATGACAGCGTATGCCATCTACCGCATGAAATGGAAACTAAGCAATCTGACCCTGATGATTATTTTATTAGGGCTGATGATTCCTATTCATGCAGCCTTATTGCCATTATTTATGGTTCTTAAAAATCTCAAGCTGCTTAATACCTTTTGGGCGCTTATCATCCCGTATACTGCGTTTGGCGTCCCAATGGCAATATTTATATTAGGAAGCTTTTTAAATGGTATTCCAAGAGAACTTGAAGAAGCAGCAGCAATAGATGGGTGCAGTATCTACAAAATATTTTATTCAGTGATACTGCCGCTCATCAAACCAGCTATTGCAACAGTATCTATTTTTACCTATCTCTCAACGTGGAATGAGCTTATGTTTGCAGTGACCTTTATCAATAAAAAGGAATTTAAAACACTTACTGTAGGCATTATGTCCATGGTAGGAACTTATGTAACAAAATGGGGAGAGATTGGAGCAGGACTTGTGATTGCCACCTTACCAACCATACTCATTTATATTTTGCTGAGTGATCAGGTACAAAACAGCTTAACAGCAGGGGCGGTAAAAGGTTAGTTAAATATAAGAAAGTTTAAAAATAATTTTACAGCAAGGGTGAAATGATAATGGCAAAATACATTGTAAATGTGAAAGATAAAAAATCTAAAATTGATAAAAATATTTATGGGCATTTTTCAGAGCATCTAGGCAGATGTATTTATGAAGGCATCTATGTGGGCGATGGCTCTAGTATACCCAATGTAAAGGGCATGAGAATAGATGTGGTAGAAGCACTAAAGAACATCAAAGTTCCTGTGCTTAGGTGGCCGGGGGGGTGCTTTGCAGATGAGTATCACTGGAAAGATGGTATAGGACCTAAGGAAAATCGCAAAAAAATGGTTAATACCCATTGGGGAGGAGTCGTAGAAGACAATAGCTTTGGAACCCACGAGTTCATGGAGCTTTGTAGTCAAGTTGGCTGCGAACCTTACATCAATGGTAATTTAGGCAGCGGTACGGTACAAGAAATGTCAGAGTGGGTAGAATATTTGACTTTTGACGGTATTTCCCCTATGGCAGAGCTACGCAAAAGTAACGGTCAGGAAAAAGCATGGCAGGTTAAATACTTTGGGGTTGGCAATGAAAACTGGGGATGCGGCGGTAATATGAGGCCAGAATATTATGCCGATGAATACCGTAGGTATCAAACTTATGTAAGGAATTATGGTTCTAATAAGCTTTATAAAATAGCCTGCGGAGCTAACGGCAGTGATTACAACTGGACCAAGGTACTGATGGAGAGAGCGGCTCAGTATATGGATGCACTTACCCTTCATTACTATACGATTCCAGGAGGATGGGACCATAAGATGCCAGCTCTGGGGTTTGATGAAGAGGCCTATTATCAAACGATAAAAGAAGCTGTTTTTATGGAGGAATTATTAGACAAACATAGTCATATTATGGATCAGTATGACAAAGAAAAGCGTATTGCGGTGATTGTAGACGAGTGGGGCAGCTGGTATCAAGTAGAACCAGGTACTAATCCAGGCTTTTTATACCAGCAAAACACGATGCGAGATGCTATGCTTGCAGGGGTTACGTTAAATATATTTAATAAATATGCAGACCGTGTACGTATGGCTAATCTTGCTCAGATTGTCAATGTGTTGCAGGCAATCATTTTAACTGAAGGAGAAAAGATGATACTTACTCCCACATATCATGTATTTGACTTATATAAAGTGCATCAAGAAGCCATTTTATTAGAGAGTTTTATCAGTCAAGAAGATGTTGGAAGTAACAACTATAGCATCAAGGATCTCTATGAGTCAGCTTCAATGGATGATGCAGGACAAGTGAATATGACAATCTGTAATACAGATTTAAATCAAGCGAAGGCAATAGAGGGCATATTACAAGGCTTTGAAATCAAGGAAGTAAAAGGGCGTGTGTTATCTGAGAAAATGGATGCACATAATCATTTTGAAGAGCCAAACAAAGTTAAACTTGAAGTGTTTGATGGGGTTAGCTTCACAGGAGAAGATTTTAAAGTGGAAGTTCCGCCATGCAGTATCGTACAGTTAACTTTTATTGGGGTGTAGAGGGTGGAAGTAACCTGTAAACGCTGTAAGTTATTTGAGCAAGACAAGGAGCAGTTGTTAAGCACTCTAAAATCTTATATTGAATCCCTAAGTGAGGAAGATAAAGTATCACAAGAAATATATGAAGAAAGACTTTCAAGGTGTGAGTGTTGCGATAGTCTTAGTAATGGACTGTGTAAGTTTTGCGGATGTTTTGTAATCGTTAGGGCAATTAAGAAGATAATGAGTTGCCCGCATCCGAGAGGTGAAAGATGGCACAAACAAGATTAAAATAATGGCTATTATTTGAGTTATAAATCCAAAAAGACAAATGCCATACCAACCCCAATGGGCATACAAAAAAGATATTATCCTAATTGTGATAATATCTTTTTTGCTTAATTTTGCGTATAATAAAATTATTGTCAGTTATGGGTATTATCAAGGCGTTTAAATCTTAAATAATAGAAAAGAAGGAATATCATGGAAGAAGCTAAACTCATTGAAATTTTAAAAATCAACCCCGCTAGTATCAAAACAATCCATCAACCCACAGATGAGATGAAGTTATTGGCTATACGAAAAGATGGGCTTGTATTAGAATACATAGATAACCCCACAAAAGAGATGGAAGAATTAGCTATGGCCAATAACACAAGAGCCATTAAATTTATCAATAACCCAACAGAAGATATGATGATAAAAGCTGTAAAGGATGGCTGGAGCATCTTACAGTATATTAAAAATCCAACGGATCAAGTGATAAGATTAGCTATCGATCAAGCAGGATGGGCTATTCAATATGCTAAAGCCCCAAGTGAGGAGCTGCAATTATTAGCAGTGAAAAAAAATTATGATGCCTTAAAGTATATCAAAGAGCCGTATGAAAGCGTGCAAGAAGAAGCGGTTAAAATCAGTTATGAGGCATTAAGATATATAGCTTCACCAACCCTCAAGCTAGAACTGATGGCCATTAAAAATAATGAAGCAGCTGTCAAATTTATCGGCCATTTAGATAAGCCTAAAATGTTAGCTTTTTTGAAAGTCAATATTTTGGTTATCAAATATATCATAAGGGAAATTACCCAAGATGAATTAGAAGAGGTATTAAAGGAAGCATTATCAAAGGAAGATATTGAAGAAAAATATGTAAG
>JARBTY010000108.1 GCA_029239935.1 Clostridia bacterium
TTATTTAACAAAAAAGATGAGATTGGAATACTTGCAAAAGCACTACAAAGTATGACAGATAATCTCAAGAATATTGTTAACGAAATCAGCCGTTCTTCAGAGCAGGTGGCAGCAGCTTCCGAGGAGCTGACAGCGACGACAGGGCAGTCAGCCTCAGCCGCAGAAGAAGTATCAAAAACGATGGAAAGTGTTGCTAAAAGATCTTTGGATCAGGCACAAAACACGGAGATAGGTTCAGAGCAAGCTTCTGTGTTAGGTACCATTATTGAAAAAGATAAGTTATACATGGAAGAGCTTAATGAAACAACTCAAGAAGTTGGTAAAGTTGTTGATGAGGGCCTAAAGGAGATACAAAGCCTGACACACATTGCAGAGGAAAGCAAGCAGGCAACGGAGAAAGTTGAGCTCGAAATCATTAAAACCAATAAGAGTGCAAGTAAAATCGGAACGGCAAGTAACGTGATAGCAGCAATAGCAGCACAGACAAATCTGTTAGCCCTTAATGCAGCCATTGAAGCGGCAAGAGCTGGGGAAGCTGGGCGCGGATTTGCAGTGGTGGCAGAGGAGATCAGAAAGCTTGCAGAGCAGTCTAATCAGTCTACAAGCACCATCAATGAAATGGTCGAAGAGCTCCAAAATAATTCGAATACAGCAGTTCAGATTATGGAAAGTGTAGCAGGTATTTTAAAAGAGCAGGAACAAAGTATAGCGGTAAGTAAAGATAAATACTTAATGATTGCCAGTGCCATAGCAGAAGCAGACAAGGCTGTAGAACAGCTAAATGGTTCAAGTGAAGAAATGGGAAAAATGAAAGAGGATATCATCGTCAGCATGGAAAACTTATCAGATGCAGCCAAGGAAAATGCGATGTCAACCCAAGAGGCATCAGCTTCTATGGAGGAACAGGCTGCTTCTATAGAAGAAATGTCAGCTGCCAGTGAGTCCCTATCAGAACTAGCACAAAACTTACAAGACATTATTGGTAAGTTTAAACTATAATAAAGCTGGTAATAACTTATAAAAATTTTTTAGGGGAATAGCTTGACTTTATCTGTTGTATCTCCTATAATAAGTTTTAATTTCACTAAATAATTTTAGTGTGAAAAAATATTCAAACTTGTAACCCCTTAATGAATGATATCAATTTAAATAAATACGTTTATCAATTTAATATTTGCGACAAAGAAGTTGCATCTGTTAAAGTAAGGCTTTGACCTTACTTTAACAGGTGCCTTTTGTTTTTTAAGAGGTAAAAGTTTCCCTAAACTAAAAAGTAAACTTAGGGTTTAATATAAAACTTTAAAAAAATATGTGGAGGAATTTATCATGAAAAAAAGTCTGAGTAAAATATTAGGTTTAATGTTATCAATGGTTGTAGTAATGGGTACGATGGCAGGATGTGCAAGTGCACCAAAAACTGAGGAACCAGCACCAGCTGCAACTGAAGCACCGGCTGCAGAGACGCCAGCAGAAGAAGCACCAGCAGCTGAGGAAGCAAAACGCGTGGCTTTGATTATGGAAGGGCCTATCAGTGACATGAGCTGGAATGCAACAGCTTATAATGGTATCAAAAAAGTTGAAGCATTGGGAGCTGAAATCTCCTATCAAGAAAATGTACCAGTTTCTTCTTTAGCAGATAGTATCCGTACTTATGCAACAGATGGTTTTGATGTGATCTTTCTTGCAACTAATAGTTATAAAGATGTTACATTAGAAGTAGCTAAAGACTTCCCTGATACACAGTTTATCATCATTAACGGTGGTGTTGCAGTTGATAATGTTATGAGTGTACAAATTGCAGATGAAGAACAAGGCTTTATGATGGGCGCGGTAGCAGCAGCCGTAACTGAAAGCAAACAAGTTGGGTTTGTAGGTGGGCTTGAAATTACACCGATTATCAATGGTGGTAAAGGCTTTGCTCAAGGCGCGGCTTATGTTGATCCAGCAGTTAAAGTTAACTCAGCAGTAACAGGCAGTATGGATGATGTTAATAAAGCAAAAGAAACAGCTAAAGCTATGATTGAATCAGGTGTGGATGCGATTGCACCAATGGCTAACCAATCAGGTCTTGGGGTTCTTGAAGCAGCAGAAGAAAGTGGTATTAAAGCGATTGCTTCAGGTCTTGGACAAGGAGAAGTAGCACCAACTTCACTTGTAGTTGAAGTTGTTAAAGATACATCTATTGCTTATGAAAGTGCATACAAAACATATCTTGAGGGTGCATTTGGTACAGAAGTTATTAAAATGGGTGCAGCTCAAGGCGTAGTATACCTTGCGGATTGGTTACCAGCAGCAGAAGGTCTTTCAGAAGAAATACGTACAAAAATAGCAACAGTTTATGCAGACCTTGCAGCTGGCAAAATTACAATAGACTTAAAATAATCATTAATAAATAGACATAATAAGCTTGCGTAAAAACAAGTTAGGGAGATGTAACAAGGAGGATGCAGATGGAGGCAAGTATGCTTAAACAAAGGACAATAAGCTTTATAAAGCAAATGTATTATCCACTGATAGCTATTTCAATGGCATTACTTATTGGGGGAATGATGATTTATCTACTAGGATTTGATCCGCTGGCTGCTTATGGCGGATTGATGAGTGGATCTCTCGGGAGTGTGAATGCCGTTAGCGAAACACTGATTAAAGCAACTCCTCTTGTTTTTACGGGACTTAGTTATGCGATTGCAAGACGCTGTGGGCTTATTAATTTAGGTGCAGAAGGACAGCTTTATATGGGGGCGTTACTGGCAACTGTTGTGGGAACCAATTTCTCAGGGCTGCCAGCCCCTATACATATACTTTTAACACTAACTGCAGGTTTTTTAGGTGGTGCCCTCTATGGCCTTTTAGTAGGAGCATTAAAGATGAAATTTGGAGCAAGTGAACTCATTACAACCATTATGCTTAATTATGTAGCAATCAATATTATCAGTTTTTTTGTAACAGGACCTATGAAGGATCTAGCGAGCGGAGATTTTCCACAATCCAAGCAAATATTAGAAAGTGCGCAGCTGCCAAGGATTTTACAAGGCACCCGTCTGCATGCTGGTTTGATAGTGGCACTTGTAGGTATTCTCTTTTATTATCTATTTCTTTGGCACACAACCAAAGGTTATGAAATGAGAGTTGTAGGGTTAAACCCCACTGCCGGAGAGTATTCAGGTATGAATCTCAAAAGAAATAGTATGCTTTCTATGTTTCTTGCAGGAGGATTTGCAGGACTTGGCGGCTGTATTGAGATGATAGGCGTACAGTTCAGACTTATTCAAAACTTTTCCACCAACTACGGGTTTGATGGCATAGCCGTTGCACTTCTCGGAGCGAATAACCCTATAGGTATTGCAGTATCCAGTATTTTGTTCGGAACCCTTAGAAGCGGTGCCAATAAGATGCAGATGCTTACCAATGTTCCTACAGCAGTTATCTATATGATTCAGGGGATGATCATTATATTTGTGGTAGGAAGAGAACTTTTCAACTGGAATAAAAAACGCAAAGTCAGCAAGGCAGGGACAAAAGCCAAGAAAGGAGAGATTACCGCATGATAGATTTTATGACAAGTTTTTTAGCATCCGACATTCGTACAGCAACACCGATCTTGATTGCGGCACTGGGTATTGTATTTAG
The DNA here is from genome assembly GCA_029239935.1 of Clostridia bacterium. Next base: position 3,631 of record JARBTY010000108.1, read on the forward strand.
TCAAAAGGCAGGTATTGTTAATATAGGCGTAGAGGGGCTTATGCTGATTGCATCACTTATGGGGGTTATTGGCTCATGGCTCACAGGTTCAGTTGTAGTAGGCGTGTTGTTTGCCATCTCAGCAGGGGTATTATTCAGTGCGATTTTTGCGTTTTTCACCATTACGATTAAAGCAGATCAAACAGTGGTCGGAACAGCTCTTAATATTTTTGCAGGGGGTTTTACAATCACGCTGAATCGTATTATATTTGGGGTGAATACATCCGTTCCTAAAGTGGATGTATTTGATAAAGTCGCTATTCCTGTTTTAAGTAAGATTCCTGTTATCGGAGATTCTCTTTTTAATCAATCTATTCCTGTGTATTTTGCATTTTTGGCAGTACCGCTTGCTTGGTTTGTTATGCAGAAAACAGATATTGGACTCAAAATTCGGGCTGTAGGAGAAAATCCCAGAGCCTGTGACACCGTGGGTATCAATGTAAACCGCATTCGGTATGGTACTGTTTTATACAGCGGAGCTATGGCTGGGATTGCAGGGGCTTTTGTATCCATGGGACAGTTAAGCTTTTTTACCGAAGGAATGGTTGCAGGCCGCGGATTTATGGCATTAGCGGCGGTTGTGTTCGGTAATTATACCCCTGCGGGTGTGATGCTGGCAGCTTTGGTATTTGGGGCAGGAGACGCACTTCAATACCGTCTCCAAGCGATTAATACAGGTATTCCATATCAATTCTTAATTATATTACCGTATATCATCACCATTGTAGCAGTCTGTGGCCTGATCGGAAAGACCCGTCAGCCTGCTTCAAGTGGTGTCCCATATGTCAAAGAGTAGGAAGGGGTATAAGAGATGATTTTTCTTGAAATGAAACATATTACTAAACGCTTTCAGTCTGTTGTAGCCAACGAAGATGTTAACCTTTGCGTAGAAAAGGGAGAAGTCCATGCCCTTCTTGGAGAAAATGGGGCAGGTAAGTCTACGTTAATGAATATTTTGTACGGTATGTATGCCCAATCAGAAGGTGAGATTTATTTAAGAGGAGAAAAAGTACAGATCAGGGATCCAAAACATGCTATTATGCAGGGAATCGGTATGGTACATCAGCATTTTATGTTGATTCCAGCTTTATCGGTGATAGAAAATGTAGTGCTTGGGATGAAGGATAATAAGACCGTATTAGATTTGAATGCAGCAGCCCAAAGCTTTACTGAGATGGCACAAAAATATAAGATGGATATTGACCCATGGGAAAAGGTAGAAAGGCTTTCTATAGGTCAACAGCAACGGTTGGAGATTTTGAAAGCACTGTATAGAAAAGCAGAACTATTGATTTTAGACGAACCAACAGCAGTACTTACACCAGTAGAAGTAGACTCCTTGTTTGATATGATTAAACAGCTGACAGAGGAAGGGCACACCGTTATTTTTATCAGTCATAAGTTAGCTGAGATTATGGAGATTTGTGACAGATGCACAGTGCTTCGCCAGGGCAAAGTAGCTGCCAGTGTGAAAATCTCAGATGTACTTGATAAACAAGAGTTAGCATCCCTAATGGTTGGGAAAAATGTAGACCTTATTACCCATAAAAAAGAAGCAGTGCCTGGAAAAACAGTCCTAAAGGTAGAAGAGGTCTGTTATGAAAATGCCCAAAAAGTACAGGTCTTAAAGGATATTAACCTCGAAGTACACGAAGGAGAAATCCTTGGAGTCTGCGGTGTTGATGGCAATGGCCAGTCAGAGCTTATCAAATGTATCACAGGTCTTTACAGGGCCAATAAAGGCAAGGTGTTTATTAATGCTAAGGACTGTACGAAGTATACTGCAAAGCAAGTTTTGGCAGAAAATGTGGCGCATATTCCTGAGGACCGCCATAAAATGGGAATGATTAAAGAACTGTCTATTAAAGAAAATCTTATTCTCATGAGCTATGATAAAGCGCCTTACTCTAAAAAAGGATGGCTCAATTGGAAATGGATTAATAAACACAGCAAAGCGCTTTGTGAAGCTTATAATGTAAAAACGCCTGGTATTTTGGAAAAGGCAGGTAATCTTTCAGGAGGTAACCAGCAAAAATTTGTAGTAGGCCGTGAACTTGACAGACAACCGGATTTACTGATTGCCATGCACCCAGACAGAGGGCTGGATATAGGTGCAACCAAATATATACAGGGGCGTATTGTAGAAGAAAGAGATAGAGGCGCTGCCGTTGTACTGGTTTCTACAGAACTGGATGAGATCCTAGAACTCTCTGACCGCATCATTGTGATGTTTGAAGGCAGAGTTATGGGAACCTTGAGTCAAAAAGAAGCCACAAGAGACAAACTTGGCCTATTGATGGCAGGCATTGCAATAGCATAAAAAATAAATATCAACGAAAAAACTCCCAAGGGCTAAAGAGCCTTCAGGGAGTTTTTCATTCTTAAAGTTAAAGTTAAAGTTAAAGTGTACCCAGTGCAAGAGGGCAAAGTATCCTGCAGCGGTTGCAGTTACACACCTCAAATCCTCTGCCATTGGTTGTGTAGGTGTGCTGCCTGCAGAGCTTTTGATTGACGGCAGCATTACTAAGGGCTTTGGAAGGACAGGCCTTTAGACAAATCTGACATTCTTTCCTGCAAAGGTCTTCTGCAGGAGGGTCAGACTCCAAAGCCAAGTCTGTTAATAAGGCCCCTATATTAACCATATTGCCAAACGTTTTGTTAATAATCAGAGTATTTTTACCCATAGAGCCTAGTCCGGCTGACAAGGCGGCATGACGCATAGAAAGTAGTCCACGGCCTTCAAGCCTCTCACTATCCCAATACTCATAAGGAGAATCACAGGGGAGGGGCACAGCTGTACCGCCCATAGCTTCTAGTGCATCACAGGCAGCAAGACCTATACGGTCAAGTTCAGCTAAAGCCATATTATTGGCATTTAAATAAACGATTCTAGAACTAACATGAAGCAATCCTTTTGGAAGACGACGGATAAAAACAATCACTGATTTACAGTCCTTATAGATATCTGTGGGGTGAAAACCTTTGGGCGAATTCTCAAATTTTTCGATACCTGCAATACCGCAGGCGTCAGCACCTAAAGCTAAAAACATCTCCTTTATTTTAGTTTCCATATCACTGCCCCCTTGCTTGGATTATTATAAAACTTAATGGTCTATCACAAGAAACTTAATACTGTTCATTAGAATAACAATATGATATCATAAACTTTAAATACAGTAAAATTGATAGTTTCGAATGATATATTCGATTTTATTGATAAGTGGAGGATAAGATGAATATCAGACAGCTTAAAACCTTTTTGACAATTGCCAAGGTTCATAGTTTTACCCAAGCGGCACAGAATCTTGGTTATGCTCAGTCGACAATAACGACTCAGATACAGCTGCTTGAAGAAGAATTAAATGTTAAATTGTTTGAACGTTTAGGGCATTCTATCACGCTGACAACGGCAGGTAATTGCCTGTTACCCTTTGCTGAACAGACCGTCAAATTGATGGAAGAAGCCAAACAGGCGGTACAAAACTTACAGGAACTAGGGGGCTCACTATCCATTGGGGTGATAGAATCCCTGTGCGCGTGGAGACTGCCGAGGATTCTGAGAGAATACCGGCTGCAATATCCAAATGTAGAACTTTCATTGAAATTCATAGGGACATCTGATGCTTTAACGGCACTTAAAGATAATACTATTGATATGGCATTTGTTTTGGATAGAGAACTGAATCAGAGTGATTTGGTAACAGAGAGTAGTCAGCCTGAGTCCTTTGCTCTTTTAGCTGCACCGGAACATCCTTTGGCAGCTTATGAGAAGGTATACCCCGAAGATCTCAATGGCAAAGCCCTTATTCTCACAGAAAAAGGATGTGGGTATCGTCAAATTTTTGAAACCATGATGGCTGAGTTTGGGATTAAACCCTATTCCATTATTGAAACGGGCAATGTACAGACTATAAAACAACTAGTTATAAGTGGTATGGGTGTTACGCTGCTGCCTGTGGTGGCGGTAGGGCAAGAGTGCAGTGATCGGAAATTGGTAAAGCTTAACTGGATGGGACCAGTTTTTGAGTTACAAACTCAAGTAATTCGTCACAAAGATAAGTGGATTTCACCGCCGCTGAAGGCTTTTATTCAACTGCTACATGATATGAAATTTTAAAAGGTATGTTTTTGATAATAGTCATTACGGTTTAGTAGTCAAATAATAAGTGCAATAATAAAGTGGGAAATGCATTGACAAAATGCATATTAGGAGTAAAATGAAAATATAATATATCGAAACGATATATAACTAAACGATATGAGGAAGCGACATGCTAGAATACATTATTTTAGGTTTTTTGATGAAAAAAGAGATGAGTGGTTATGACTTGAAGCAGTGGATGACCCATAGTACCTCCTACTTTTTTGACGCAAGCTTTGGGAGCATTTATCCAGCACTCAAACGGCTGGAGGAGAAGGGGTATATCTGTTTTCAGGAAGTGATGGAGGGCAATAAGTTCAAAAAGATGTATGCCATAACAGGTGAAGGGAAAAAGCACTTTTTAAGCTGGCTTGAAAAGCCGATTGTTTTTGCAAAAACGAAGTCTGATCATTTAGTACCTATTTTCTTTTATAAATACTTGCCCAGAGAAACAGCTGTAGTGAATTTAAAAGCTTTTATAAAAGAAGTAGAACCACTTTTAGAGCGCTTAAGTGAACAAAAGTTTGAGTTAGAGAAGGTGTATCCTATTGACCAGTTGAGATACGAAAATGCTACGATGACTTATGGTATTTACTATTATCAATTTGTCATAGAGTGGTGTAAGGACTTATTAAAACAAATAGAGGGGGAAAGAGAATGAGAATGCTAATTCATGATTTAAATGATCAGGAGATAAAGGAGCTTATACCGCAGATGGGTGAAGATCTCACAGTTATTTCAAATGACCACGAGATTCATAAATGTATTGGATGTTTTGGCTGCTGGATTAAGACCCCTGTAGCCTGCATCATCAATGATGCCTATAAGGGCATGGGAAAACTCATTTCACAGTGTGAAGAAGTGATTATTATCAGTCAATGCTATTATGGGGGATTTAGTCCTTTTGTAAAAAATGTGTTGGATAGGAGTATTGGGTATATGCTGCCTTATTTCGTCATACGGAATGGGGAGATGCACCACGAAAGCAGGTACAGTGAAAGGTTGAAATTGACGGCTCATTTTTATGGAGAAGATATAACGCCAGAGGAAAGAAATATTGCTGCCAAATTGGTAGTAGCCAATGGATTAAATTTCAATTCAAAAGAACATACCGTTCACTTTTATGATACGTTACAGAATATGAGAGGTGAGATTTTATGAAGGCAGCACTGATTAATGGAAGTCCTAAAGCAAAAGGTAGCAATTCAGAATATTTGTTATCAGAAATTAAGAAGCTGATAACAAATGATTATGAAATGGAAGTCTTTCATATCAATCAATGTTCACACTCTCAAGAGGCACTTGACGCCATTTACAGCTGCGACGTATTGGTAGTGGCATTTCCGTTATACGTGGATGGAGTCCCCTCTCATGTGTTACGTTTTTTAGAGAAAATGGAGAACTTTTTTCAATCTAAGGAGAAAAAAGCTATTACTGTGTATGCAGTGGTAAACTGTGGGTTTTATGAGGGTGAGCAAACGGGCCTATCATTGCAGATGATAGAAACCTGGTGTAAAAAGGCAGGACTTGTTTGGGGGCAAGGAGTAGGCGTTGGGGCAGGTGAAATGCTTGGGTCGCTGCAAAGTGTACCCATAGGGCATGGCCCAAAGAAAAATTTGGGCAGAGCATTAGAGGCTTTAGCCAAAAACATGTTGAATCGTACTAGCGGAGACAATGTATTTATTTCACCTAATTTTCCAAGGTTTGCTTTTAAGCTATGTGCACATATTATGTGGAAGTCACAGGCAAAGGCCAATGGTCTAACCAAAAAAGATTTGATTAAGCAATGATAAAGTGTAAAGGTTAAGCGTAAAGTTAAAAGGGGAAATCACAAAGAAATAAGGGCATCCACAGCTGGTAAAAGTTCAGTAGCAATATGACGCCTAAAAGCAATATCCAAAAATTTTAAAAAGCTGCTTAATATTTGTAAAAAGTTTTGCGTGTCATTTAATCGGAGGCCAAGATCATCATGAAGGATCAGGACA
>JARBTY010000347.1 GCA_029239935.1 Clostridia bacterium
ACCTATGAGAATTCTCTATATTACCATTACCTCCATACTTTATACCTAAGTATCTTTAAATTTGATGAAGACATTTTTTATGTTCAAGTAACAAAAATCGCATTACCTTTTTATAAAAAAATAGGATTATTAAATATCTACAACAAGGTACAGTTATTATTAATAAAATATCTAGAATCAAATAGAAGATATAAGGAGGCAAATAGTATATAAAAGTTTATTTGGTTAAGCCTGCTTTTATAAAGATCTACTTGTCGGTATAAATTTCATCAACACAACACACTCAACATGCGCTTTGGTTGTAAGATAATACAAATATGCGCGACCCTGTTTATTACATAATTATTTTTTCGCTGTATATTTATTCTGTGCAATTCTTTTTTCCGAGGTTTCCATGGCACTTACTATTATTATTTATCAAACTGCTTTAGGTTAGTTATATCAATTCCATCGGAACTATATTTTTTCAACATTTCTTTTATTATTTCATTATTTAATGAAATAATGGAATCCTCAACAACAAAAACTTTATATTTTCTGGTTATACCACCTAAAGCTGTTTTGTACACACAAGCTGTTGCATCAGCCCCGACTATATAGATTGTATCTATTTGTTTTGATACCAAGTAATTTTCAAGATTCTTTGAAGAAAAAGCATCAGATTTAACTTTTGTAAAAATGTTTTCATTTGCAACTTGCAAACGGCTATCTAATTGGACTCCTTCAGTGCCTGCTCTATATTTGCCAGATGAAATCAATAAATCAAGGGGATTGTTTTTGTATTCTTGCTTAATATAGATAATTTCCATAGATTTTTCCTTTGCAATATTAATAGCCTTATTAACTTTATCAATAAAATCAGTTGTATCTCCATAAAAGGAGTTGTTCCTTGTTGTATCATTCTGCATATCAATTACAAGTAGCGCAGATTTTGGGTCACTATATTCTCTAATTGCGTCTCCTTTGGTTGCAGTTGTAAGTGACAGCACTCTTATGACATATATTGCAGTAACAATCAGTATAACGCCAAAAATTGAAAGAAATATTCTCAATGCTTTTTTATTTTTGATTTTCATGTTAATTTACCCCCAATTTAAATTTTAAACCTTCAATAATACTTTTGTACTGAGAAAGCTCAGACAAGATAGCATAGGCTGGATTATTAGTAATTTCTTGTATCATACTTTCCTTGATAACTCTTTCATCACGGGGCGACGTAGTATCTAAATCCAAATCATCAAACCATTCATCAATTGAATCAAAGAACTTATCTCCATGCCATTTAAAGGGAAAGAAACTTCTCGTACAAACGTCTGAGTATTTAGTAAGCATTTCTAGTGCTTGCTCAGCATTGCCATTCATGCAGTATACTTGAGCTGCCACTGCGTAAAGCTGTATCAGCACATTGGGATTCAACACTTCCATATTATAGATATCTGATAGTGATAAAGCTCGGCGTAAAATTTCTTCCGCTTCTAATATGTTATCCGCATTTAACAGCAGGTAAGATGGCATGGCACTAAACGACGACATCAAATGTTTATACATACTAATTTGTGTTACTTCCTTTGCTTTTGAGATGTTACCTAGTAATAGATAGGCTTGGGAAATCAATTCTTCCGCTGTTGAGCAATTCATTCTTATCGTTTCACCCAGCAAATCCAGAATTGATTGCGCTTCTTGCAGCATAAAACAGCAGGTAGCTTCTAATAGAACTGCGTCGTTAGCGAGCAATGCATCATCGCCTTCGGTTTTAATCCTGACACATAGATTAATTGCCTCACGCAGTACGGCTTCCTTTTGTTCTTGGCTTTCCGCAAGCATATGGTGATTGACAAGCAATGCAGACATTTGAAACAGCATCGGAAAACATGAATAATACTTTTTAATTAGCGTCCTGCATTCAGCCATAACATCGTCAAAGGGTTCAGTGGCGAACCTTGAAGCTAGCTTGTGATACAGCTTTTTTATATCCTCTTTTGTTAGTTGCGGTGCATAACCCATCAATTCATCAATGCTAATGTTAAAATATGTTGCCAGTTGGGGAAGAAAGGTAATGTCCGGATAACTTTGTCCAGTTTCCCATTTTGAAACCGATGCTTTTGAAACACCTATATATTCAGCAAGCTCATCCTGTGTTACACCTTTTCCTCTGCGCTTTGCGAGATGGAAAACAATGGATTGCAAGTTGACTTTAATTAAAAAAATCAACCACCAAGAAACTAATTCATATATAAATATGTGCATGTATGGTGTCAAGAGCAGCACTTATTTGAATAACAAAACCCTATTCTACTATCTAACCAACAACATTACGTAGATGGCATGTGGAAACAACCATATATTTGTTCAGTCTTTTTTCTGTCCACACATGCGGTTCACCTTATAATAAGTAGAAAGCAGACTAACATCTGAGTTCTTTTACTATCGCATCTCTGAAATTTTTCCATGTTTCATAAACAAATAATCAAAACCCAATATCATAACGCAAAGATCCTCAATTATGCGTAAAAGTTAGACCCCTAATCAAAAGTTCCCCCAAACTATCCAGTCTGAGGGAACATAAAACACACTTCAATATTTACTTAAAAACCTTCACGGCCTATGATATCAGCCTATTTCTTCTCTATCCTCACTACACACTCCACATGTTCTGTATGTGCGAACATAAAACTCGGATGGTTTCTACCCCCTTACGAGGAGCGAAGCTGACGAGCTTGCTCCTCTTCTAACTATCCAAGTACTGATATATATCCATTGGAATTCTGTCTATAATTTCTCTTTCAATTATATAGTTAATATAGTTTCCGTCTCTTTTTTTACGAAGGATACCAGCTTCATACATAAGCTTAAGATGCTTTGATACTCCAGCCTCTGTCATTACTAAATCCTTTGCTATAGCTTGAGTACTATTGATTTTCTTATATATGCATCTTAGAATTTTAAGTCTTGTTTCATCACCTAGAGCTTTCATGGTCATAAACAGATCAAAGGGTACTTCTTCAGCGGATTTCTCCAGATTAACTCTTATAGTCAGCTGAATGCTCTGGCCATCCTCTATATCTATAAGCATATGCGGGTCAATAAAACTGCTAATAGTTATATATATTTTGTTTATAGAATCAAAGGGCACAGTAAACAAAGTATACTTATGAAAAAGAAAAGCCTTGTTAGTAACTTCAATTCTTGTATGAATTTTCGGGGCATATTCCCTTATGCCTATATCTTCGCATAGGGCCGACTCCTTTTTAAGCTTCCTAACAAGCAGAGGTTCAATAAACCTAAGCTCTCTTTCAAAGTGAAGATAATAGTATTTTTTAAGGCAGGCAATAAACCTTCTTTTAAAGCCCTCTGGATTATTGAAAATTCTTGCCTGTACTTCGCTTATCTTTGTAAAATCACCTTTATAGGAGGCTCTTTTAATACACCTTTCAATCTCTTCTCTGCTTAGATTCCCTCTCAGCATTGTGTATATAAACTCTATATTGCCCATTTCAGCTATGCAATCCAGCGATGCTATAACATCCAGGTCATTTACCCCATAGATAGCCTTTTTAAAATCCATGGCTGTCATCCACTGGTCATAGTTATCGCTAAAATACATTATTTCCTCATAGAGTTCTGGGTCCATCCTATCCTTTATATCTCTATGCCAGTTCAGCCTGCTTAAATGATGCTCTGGCTTTGCAATCACA
>JARBTY010000109.1 GCA_029239935.1 Clostridia bacterium
CAAATGGCAACAGTACGCTATAAAGTGATGAATGCACCCCAAAGAAATGAAAAAGCTGAAGGTCAAGTGACAAAATGTTTCATTGATGAAGCAAAACTCGTTTCAAAAATAAGGGTTATTGATGTTATCGAAAAACCAAAAGAAACAATGATTGAAAATGCAGATGTTCTTATTGTTGCAGGGAGAGGTGTAAAATCAGAAGCAGATCTTAGAATGATCAAAGAACTGGCTGAAGTTCTGGATGGTGAAATAACCTGTACAAGACCTATGATAGAAGCAGGATGGTTTGATCCTAAGAGGCAAATAGGCCTTAGCGGAAGGACTGTGAGGCCTAAACTGATTATTACCTGCGGTGTTTCGGGTGCCGTGCAATTTACTGCAGGCATGAACAATGCTGAATGTATTTTTGCAATCAATGAGGATGAAAAAGCTCCTATTTTTAAAATAGCGCACTATGGCATGGTAGGAAATCTATATGAAGTTGTGCCGCAGCTTATTGAAAAAATAAAAACTGCTAGGGAGGTATAAAATATGAGCTATAAAGCATTTGAAGAACAAGATTTCTTAGCAATCAGAGAAATAATTGGTGATAATGAGCGAATTTTATATAAAGAGAACATTAATGAAGACTACAGCCATGATGAACTTGGAGGGACAGAATGTTATCCGGATATTGTTATTCAAGTCATTTCAGCAGGAGAAGTTTCGGGTATCATGAAGTATGCCTATGAGAATAATATTCCAGTGACGCCTAGAGGATCAGGAACAGGGCTTGTGGGAGCAGCAGTAGCCATTGAAAAAGGTATTATCATAGATTTAAGTCTTATGAATCATTTCCTTGAACTGGATGAAGAAAATCTCACGATCACAGTGGAGCCAGGTGTTTTACTCATGGACCTTTCTAAGTATGTAGAAGACCACGATTTCTTCTATCCTCCAGATCCAGGGGAAAAAACAGCAACTATAGGAGGAAATATTAATACCAATGCAGGAGGCATGAGAGCTGTAAAATATGGTGTTACCAGAGACTATGTAAGAGGTTTAGAGGTAGTTTTGCCATCGGGAAAAATCGTGGAATTCGGTGGTAAAGTTGTAAAAAACAGCTCAGGTTATGCCATGAAAGATCTAGTAGTAGGTTCAGAAGGAACTTTGGGTATCGTTACAAAGGCCATTTTAAAGCTTCTGCCACTTCCTAAAAAAGCAATCAGTCTACTCATTCCTTTTGCTAATTTAGAGCAGGCGATTAGGACGGTACCTCTTATTATAAAATCAAAGACCATTCCTACTGCTATAGAGTTTATGCAAAGAGAGACCATTATTGATGCAGAGAACTTTTTAGGTAAGAAGTTTCCGGATAATCAATCAGATGCCTATTTGTTGCTTAAATTTGATGGCAATTCAACAGAAGAGATAGAAGCTGATTTTGAAAATGTTGCACAAATATGTTTAAGTCAAGGAGCTCTGGACATTTTGATTTCTGATACAGAAGAACGTAATGATTCTATATGGAAAGCAAGGGGAGCCTTCTTAGAAGCTATCAAAGCTTCTACTACTTATATGGATGAAATAGACGTTGTTGTTCCAAGAAATAAGGTCAATGAGATTGTGGAATTCAGTCATAAGCTTCAGGAGGAAATAGGAGTCAGAATCAAAAGTTTCGGTCATGCAGGAGACGGCAATCTTCATGCTTATGTTTTAAAAGATGATCTGAGTGAAGAAGAGTGGGAAAAACGGCTAGGGCTTGCAATGGATGCCATGTATAAAAAAGCCAATGAATTAAATGGTCAGGTTTCTGGTGAGCATGGCATAGGTTTTGCAAAAAAACCATATCTAGCTCAATCGCTTGACTCAGAAATACTTGAGATTATGCGTGGCATAAAAAAAGCCTTTGACCCTATGAATATATTAAATCCTCGTAAAGTCTGCTAATAAGAAGTCATAAATAATCTAATCATAAAAGGAATTAGGGTAATAAAAATTATCCTAATTTCTCTTATCAAAACATAAAGAATTGAAAAATATAAAAACAAGTAACTGTGTGAAGCTAAAAAGTTATTTTGTTTTTATTGAACATGCTGGTGTATACTCGCATTCGAAGAAAATAAAAGAGGCATGAGAATGGAGAGGTGACATGGACCAACGTTCGAAATAATAGGTGTTATGGGTATGTAAAAGGTACTCTTCGTGAGAAATTTCTGAGCCATTATGATAATATTTGGTATAGACAGAGGTGGTCTGGTCTGTAATATACTCGTAAATAAATTCAAAGTTACAGTTTTGTTTAGTAATGTAGGGAATAAGTTCGGGATAACGAGAAAGATGATGATAAATAAATCTACCGAACATATGATAAGGGGAGTCTCTAAAGAGGGGCCAATCACGTTTTTCAATATGAGCTAATTGCATAATAACTTTTAAAGGGATTTCAGTTATATATTCTTTTTGAAGTTTTAAAGTACCAAATTCGTCGGACTGTGACATAGTGACTTTATAGGACATATTCATCTTCTCCTTTGTTTTTGGATATAGAGTTGCTCTAATACATATATATGGACAAAAAGAGAGGATATACCAAAAATGGACAAGAATCCAAAAGGTAAAATAAAAATAAAATTATCTTGATAAATATATTGACATGAGTCAGTGGATTTGATATACTACTCATGCATTCCTCGATAGCTCAGCGGCAGAGCATTCGGCTGTTAACCGAAGGGTCGTAGGTTCGAACCCTACTCGGGGAGTTTGCTTTAATTGATAGCGGATAGTGGACAATTGATAATAATTCATTCTTTAGTTTTAATTGTGAATGCTCAACTGTCAATTCTCAATTATTACTCACAAAGGGATATAGTTCAGTTGGTAGAACGTCGGTCTCCAAAACCGGATGTCGTGGGTTCAAGTCCTACTGTCCCTGTTTCAAAGTTTGGCCCAGTGGTACAGTTGGTTAGCACGCCGCCCTGTCACGGCGGAGGTCGAGGGTTCGAGTCCCTTCTGGGTCGTTAAAGTTAGTTGTTTGGTTTATTGTATGGAGTAGGCCAAGCAGTTAGCTTCATAAAAACATGGTCGCTTAGCTCAGCTGGGAGAGCATCTGCCTTACAAGCAGAGGGTCATAGGTTCGAGCCCTATAGCGACCATTTTATTTTATATGGCGGAATAGCTCAGTTGGCTAGAGCACACGGTTCATACCCGTGGTGTCGGGGGTTCAAATCCCTTTTCCGCTATTTTCAAAAAGGACATTTTATGTCATTGCATTTCAAGTATAACAATATGAGCAGCTAAAATACTAAAAGTATTTTAGCTGTTTTTTATTTTATCAGAAAGCTAAAAACTTATAAGTCTCTTTTGGTATAACTAAAGAGGTGGGATGGGCAGATTGAGGCGTACCATCGATTTTTGATACTGTTTGAATAAGCACATTCATTTAAAGTGATACATATGATGGTGATAGGAAATCCTTTGAAAGGATAGAAAAATATGTATTATAATCAACCGCAACGTCGCAATATGAATAACCCAAGCGATAATAAAAACTATTCTGATGTAAATGCAATGCCTCATATAACAGATTTTGGACCCAAACCATTTGCTATTAATATAGATAAGGTCACAAAGCAAAATAATAATTACCGTCTGGCTTTATGGACTGGAGACCATTTGCAGCTTACCTTAATGAGCATCAATCCGGGAGAAGATATAGGTTTAGAAATGCATCCTGACCTCGATCAGTTCATACGGATCGAAGAAGGCCAAGGACTTGTTAAAATGGGGGATAATCAAGAGAATCTTGAGTTTAAAGCCAATGTCTATAAAGATTATGCTTTTATTATTCCTGCTGGCACATGGCACAATTTAATCAATACAGGCAGGAGACCCATCAAATTATATTCTATCTATGCTCCGCCGCAGCATCCTCATGGAACAGTTCAAGAGACCCGGGCAATTGCAGAGGCCGCTGAACACAAGGACCAACCTTGATAGATTCATCGTGTTATAAAAATGCACAATAGGAAATGCTATAAACATTGTAATAATAGTCATTTTATATTATAATAGTTATCAATAAGGATGAGTTGTTGAGAAGATAATGTGTCTTGCTGCAAATCTATCAAAAATGAACTGACACCTGAAGAAAAGTCTAAAGGGGAAGGCATATGAACAGAAAACACGTTCCTTTTCTGCGCCTTTTTAGGCGCAGTTTTTTAGTGATAATCCTAAAATGAAAGGAAAGAAGGCATGGAGACAAGAGTTGCTTTAATTGGTATTGTGGTGGAAAATTTTGAATCTACGGACAAGCTGAATGCGCTGCTGCACCAATATGGTGAGTATATTATAGGACGGATGGGTGTGCCTTATAAAAAAAGAAACATATCCATTATCAGTGTAGCCATTGATGCACCGGCAGATATAATTAGTGCATTATCAGGAAAACTAGGTATGCTGCCCGGCATCAATACAAAAACGATTTATTCAAAAGTGCCCCAAAATAGTACAGAAGCCATAGGGTAGGATGAGTCTACTCAAAGAGACAAAACAAATCTGACAGGGAAGAATGATGATTAGTCATAGCTGACCTGAATGTAGAAGAGGAGAATATTATGTATCATGTTAAATCATCAAAAGCAGAGGAATTCATTAGTCACGAAGAGATTTTAGATACGGTAGCTTATGCAGAAAAAAATAAAGACAATCTGGAGTTAATAGACCAAATCATTGCAAAAGCAAAACTTAGAAAAGGGTTAAGCCACAGGGAGGCTTCGGTTTTGCTCGCTTGTGACAGAGACGACAAAAACCAGGAAATCTACCAACTTGCAGAACAAATCAAAAAAGATTTTTATGGTAATCGTATTGTATTGTTCGCTCCGCTATACTTATCCAACTATTGTGTGAATGGCTGTGTTTACTGTCCTTATCACTATAAGAACAAACATATTGCCCGTAAAAAGTTAACTCAGGAAGAAATCAAAAAAGAGGTTATCGCTTTGCAGGATATGGGACATAAACGTCTGGTACTAGAAACAGGAGAAGATCCTGTCAACAGTCCTATTGAATACGTTCTGGAAAGCATCAAGACAGTATACAGCATTAAACATAAAAATGGAGCTATCCGCCGTGTCAACATCAACATTGCTGCAACCACAGTGGAGAATTATAAAAAGCTAAAGGAAGCGGATATTGGGACTTATATCTTATTTCAGGAAACTTATAATAAGTCGAGCTATGAGATGCTGCATCCAACAGGCCCAAAACATGATTATGCCTATCATACAGAAGCCATGGACAGAGCTATGGAGGGGGGCATCGATGATGTAGGGTTAGGGGTGTTGTTTGGACTTGAGGGTTATCCTTATGAATTTGCAGGTCTTTTAATGCATGCAGAGCATTTGGAAGCTGCATTTGGAGTAGGCCCTCATACAATCAGTGTGCCCCGTATCCGCAGTGCAGATGATATAGATCCAAGCAGTTTTGACAATGGTATTGATGATGAAATTTTTGCAAAGATTGTGGCGTGTATTAGAATCTCAGTTCCTTATACGGGAATGATCGTTTCGACCCGTGAAAGCCAAGCTTGCCGTGAGCGTGTATTACATCTAGGTGTTTCGCAGATAAGCGGAGGATCAAAAACCAGTGTAGGTGGATATGTTGAAGCGGAACCAGAAGACGAAAAGTCAGAACAATTCGATGTAACAGATACAAGAACCCTTGAGGAAGTGGTATCATGGCTGATGGAGAGCGGCTATATACCTAGTTTTTGTACAGCTTGTTATAGGGAAGGAAGAACAGGGGACCGTTTTATGAGTCTCTGTAAGAGTGGACAGATACAAAACTGCTGTGATCCCAATGCGTTAATGACCTTAAAGGAGTATTTGATGGATTATGCTGGCGGTGATACAAAAGCTTTAGGAGAAAAGCTCATTATGGGAGAAATTAATCATATTCCAAATGAAAAAGTAAGGGGAATAGTCTGTAGCAATTTAAAGGAGATTGAAGCGGGTAAGCGGGATTTCAGATTCTAATAAAAATAGGAAGGGGTTTATCATGGGATTAAATCATACACCTTCTGCAGACCGTCTTCATATTGGTATATTTGGAAAACGCAATGCAGGGAAATCTAGTATTATCAATGCTCTGACAGGACAAAATCTTGCAGTAGTATCAGAAGTCAAGGGGACAACAACAGACCCTGTTTATAAAGCTATGGAGCTATTACCATTAGGACCAGTCATGTTTATTGATACACCTGGTCTTGATGATGAAGGTGAACTTGGCAGACTGAGGGTACAAAAAAGTTATCAGGTGTTAAATAAAACAGATATGGGTATCTTGGTCATTGACGGCAGTACAGGCATGACCGAGGAAGATACGGAGCTTATCAAAAAATTCAAAGAGAAAATGATTCCCTATGTGGTGGTATTTAACAAGATGGAGCTGGCTCAGGGCGAAACAGCATGCCAAGAAGCCCAGAGGGATATAGCAGGCAAAAGTATTTGGGTCAGTGCCTATACTGGTGAAAATATCGATAAGTTGAAAGAAATGATTGGCGGACAGGTACAGGTACAGGAGTCAAAATTTAGGATTGTAGCTGATTTGTTGGAGCCCTCTGATTTTGTGGTGCTTGTTGTACCGATTGATAAAGCAGCGCCTAAAGGCCGTCTCATTTTGCCACAGCAGCAAACCATTCGGGACATACTGGAAGCAGATGCCACAGCAATCGTTGTGAAGGAATATGAACTAAGAGAAACCCTTGCAAATCTTGGGAAACGGCCCAAACTAGTTATTACTGACAGTCAGGTATTTGCAAAGGTATCCGCAGATACCCCTAAAGATATTATGCTGACCTCTTTTTCTATCTTGTTTGCAAGATATAAAGGCAATCTAGAGGAAGCAATAAACGGTGTGATGGCAGTAGAGAGTCTTCAGGACGGAGACAAAGTGTTAATAGCTGAGGGCTGTACCCATCACCGTCAATGCGATGATATTGGTACTGTAAAAATCCCCAGGTGGATCACACAGCATACAGGCAGGCAGATTCAATTTGAATTTAGCAGCGGAACAGAGTTTCCGTCTGATTTATCAAAATATAAACTGATCATACACTGCGGCGGCTGCATGCTGAATGAAAGGGAAATGAAATACAGAATAAAGTGTGCACAAGACGGGGAGATTCCCATCACAAATTACGGGATATTGATAGCCTATATGCAGGGTATCTTAAAGCGTAGTGTTGAGCCATTTCCTTATATTGCTTCTTTACTGGAAGATATTTAAGAGTATCTTAAGTTACACTAATCTAAGTAAGTCATTTCATGACGGTAGTTTAAAATTTTATCCAATGTTTCCTGATCTAAAAGTTGCTTTTGTAAAACAAGCTCGCGGATTTTAGCAGGCTGATTGCCGCATTCCTTAACTAAATCAGCCGCATTTTCGTAACCAATATACGGTGCAAGAGAAGTAGCCAGTACCAGAGAATGATCGAGATGTGCCCTGCAGATATCAATATTGGGGACAAGCGTCTCAATGCATTTGGTTCGAAAAATAAAGAGGGTACGGGTTAAGAGGCTGAGGCTTTCAAGTAGACTGTCTGCAATCAGCGGCATAAAGGCATTGAGTTCAAAATTGCCGCTGGCTGCACAAAGGGTAATAGCCGAATCGTTGGCCATCACTTTAATAGCCACCTGGGTCACCATCTCAGGGATGACTGGATTAACCTTACCAGGCATAATAGTACTGCCGGCCTGCAGCTCCTCCAGCGTGATTTCCCCAAAACCGCCGTGAGGACCGGAATTCATCAGGCGAAGATCAGTTGAAATCTTCATAAGATTGACAGCAAGAGCCTTAAGGAGACCAGAGACTTCTACAAAGACATCATTGTTTTGAGTGAGATCCATGGGGTATTCGGCTCTGGATAATCCCATATCAGTTAGTTCTCGCAAAATATCAATGACCTTATAAGTAAACTTGCGGTTGGTGTTGCTGCCAGTTCCGACGGCGGTGCCTCCAAGGTTAACTTGACGCAGACGTTCTTCAACCTTGTAAATACGCCAGCGGTCCCGGGCGATGGCCTGGGCATAAGCACCAAATTCCTGACCTAATGTAATGGGCAAAGCATCCATGAGTTCGGTACGGCCCAATTTTAGAATCTCGGCATAAGCTACTTCTTTTTTTTGCAGACTTTCCTGCAGTTTGCCACATTCCTCGCTTAAGGCACGGATTTCCTTGATGGCAGCTATGCGCAGTGCTGTTGGATACACATCATTGGTGGATTGCCCCTTATTGACATGATCTAAGGGGTGGATAAAGTGATAATCCCCAAGAGATCGGCCGGATAACTTAAGAGCCATATTCGCAATGACTTCATTAACATTCATGTTAGTAGAAGTTCCAGCGCCCCCTTGAAGCGCATTGGTAATAAAAGCATGATCTGCCTCACCAGAAAGGGCTGCGTCACATGCTTTTATAATGGCATCGGTTTTTTCATTATCTAAAAGACGCAGCTCTTGGTGAGCCAGTGCAGCTGCTTTTTTTACAGTAATTATGGCATAAATCAGCTCCAACCTCACATAATCATGGCTAATAGCAAAATTGCTTGCTGAACGTACAGTCTGAATACCATATAAAGTATTTTGATCTATTGAAATACTGCCTATTTTATCTTTTTCTTCACGTATAATCATACATATCATACCCCATTTATCTTAATATTTACCTATGTCTTCAGCAAAAGTATAGCATGTTTATTTCAATAAGACCACCTGTTTATCTTGTCCTATAAAAGCCCTAACTATCATTTATAAGGAGATAAGCCCCTATGCAGATTCTGCCTAAAAAATTCAAAGAAAAATTAAGTAAGATGAAAATAGGCCATAAAATCACATTATACTATTTTTCACTTATCCTCATAAGTATTTTATTAAGCACTTTTATCTATCAGCATACCAGCACTTATTATACGAATCAGCAGCTTAAGGAAATAGCAACCCAAGGCATAGAGTCAGATAGTCGTAATTTTGGACTATTTATTGAAGATATCAATAATTACTCTAAAATACTTTTGGCCAATCAAAATATCCAGCAAATGTTAGAGAGTGACACCATTCATCAACTCCCTACCTATAAGAGCCTGGATAGGTTTTTGCAGGAGTTTATTAATTTTAACACAAAGGTTTCTTCAATTTATGTTTTTAGTAATTCGGGAAAAAAGTATTATACAGAGAAAGCTTCTTTTAAGGAAATTGAGTTTGCAGATATAGAAAAAATGTCCTTTTATCAAGATATCCTTAAGAAAAGAGGAGGGTTTATTCTTAGGCTCAACCAAGATGGGCTAATTGATGCCAGAAGCAACACCAATATTTCTTTTATGAGAGTGATTAATAGTTTATATAAACAAGAAAAGATAGGGTTTTTAATCATCAATCTCAATCAAAAAGTACTGGAAAGCTCTCTTGGATTAGATCAGGAAAATACAGCTTCTATACTTATAAAAGATGGAAATGGGGATACAATTATCAATCACAATCCCATAGAGGGCTTAGATGAATCGGCCTTCCTGCAAAAGCTTGATAAACAAAATGAATTTTGGAGTATCACTGAGATCAATGGGGTCAATAGAATGGTCACGGGTGTGACTAACCGGAAATATGGCTGGAAAGTTCTCAAGGTTATCCCTTTTCAGGATCTATCTAAGCAGTTACATGTGTTTAATATAGGGATAGTAGCTATTGTTTTGGTTAATGTCGTTTTACTCTTATTTGGTTCTCTTTTCATTTCTA
>JARBTY010000011.1 GCA_029239935.1 Clostridia bacterium
ACCATCAGCTTTTACCACAACAGGCAAACTAAACTGCTCTACCTCAGCGACACAAGCCTCCACTTCACTACTGTCAAAACTGGCATATCTAGCAGTCGGGATAGCGTTTCTCATTAAAAATTCTTTTGTGAAACGCTTGCTGCCTTCAAACTGTGCACATTCTTTATTAGGACCAAATACATTGATCCTCAATTTTTGAAACTTATCCACGATGCCTAAAACAAGAGGCACCTCTGGTCCAATAATGGCTAAGTCAATTTGTTCTTTTTTTGCAAACAAAGCAAGCTCATCAATTTTATCGGCAGCAATAGGCACATTGATAAAATGCTCTGCTGTTCCTCCGTTGCCTGGAGCTACAAATATTTCTGCATAGTTGTGAAATCTCTTAACTGTATCTGCAATAGCAGATTCTCTTCCGCCGTTTCCTACAATTAATATCTTCATTGGTTAGGCTCTCCCTTCTAACAGCTTGATGGCTTCAACCAAAATTTTATGCTCAATCTCATCTAGAATCCTTTTTTGAAGACTCTCAGGTGTATCCTCCGCATAAACTTCCAGTCCCTTTTGCAGGATGGTTTCTCCTGTATCAATCCCGATATCGACATGGTGAACTGTTGCACCACTTTCTTTATCACCGGCAGCAATAACTGCCTCATGAACATGAATCCCATAGTAACCTTTACCCCCAAATTTGGGAAGTAAGGACGGATGGATATTGATAATGCGGCCCTTATAGGCTGCTATCAGCGCCTTATCTATTATTTTCAAATAACCCGCCAGCACTACTAAATCCACATCATAGGACTTTAGGGTTTTTAAAATCACTTCATCATAATCCGATTGCTTGGGATTGATAAACAGCGCCGGTATATGGTGCTGTTTGGCCCGCTCAAGACCATAAGCCTGTTCTTTATTGGAAATTACACAGACTACTTGGCTTTCAAGGACTCCGCTCTCTGCCGCATCAATGACACTTTGCAGATTGCTGCCGCTGCCTGATACCAAAACACCTAGCTTTAGTCCTCCCATAAAACCACACCTTTGTTTCCCTTTACAATCTCACCAATAACCAAAGCAGGTTCTCCGGCTTCCCTAAGGGCATTAATGACCTTGTCACTGTCAGCAGCATCTACTGCCATCATCATACCGATTCCCATATTAAATGTATTATAGAGCTCATTAACACCTAATTTGGATGTCTTTTCTAAGAAACTATAAATACTTGGTTTCTCAATTGCCTTGAGATTGATTTTGGCATCTGTATCTTCTGGCAGCATACGCGGAACGTTTTCAATAAAACCGCCACCGGTAATATGGGCAATCCCTTTAATTTTTGCTGCCCCTTTGGCTGCCTTAACTGCTTTAACATAAAGTTTAGTAGGTTTGAGTAAAGCTTCCCCATAGGTTTCTCCCAGCTCATCGCTATACTCATCCAGCTTAACGCCCGCTACTTCTACCAGTTTTCTAACAAGAGAATACCCATTGCTATGCACCCCTGATGAAGGTAGACCAATCAAGATGTCTCCGGCTTTAATACTGCTGCCATCAATCATATCTGCGCGATCTACAATGCCCACTGCAAAACCCGCCACATCATATTCTCCGTCTGGGTAGAACCCAGGCATCTCCGCTGTTTCTCCGCCAACCAGTGCGCACAAACTTTCTTTGCAGCCTTCTGCAATGCCTTTGACGATACTTGCAATATGTTCCGGTGCAATCTTGCCGGTTGCGATATAATCAAGAAAAAAGAGAGGCTCAGCCCCTTGGCAGATGATATCATTCACACACATAGCTACCGCATCAATACCAATGGTATCATGCTTATTCATATCAAACGCCAGTTTCAGTTTTGTACCAACCCCATCAGTCCCTGATATAAGTACAGGTTCTTTCATTCCAGCAAAAGCCGCCAGTGAAAAAGCGCCTCCAAAGCTTCCAATATCCGTAAGCACACCTTTTGTAAAAGTAGATTTAACATGCTCTTTCATTTGTGCTACCGCTTCATAACCGCGGTGTACATCCACACCCGCGTCTTTATAGGTTATTTTATCAGACATAACTTCCTCCTAGATCTATTAACATTTTGAAGGCGGACACTCGATAGGTACTTCCATCGGATATCTTCCATCAAAACATGCTTTGCAAAATTGACTTTTACCACCGCAGGCTTCTCTTAGTTCGTCGAGTCCAAGATACGTAAGAGAATCTGCCCCTAAATAATCCCGAATCTCATCAACTGTCATATTGGCCCCAATAAGGTATTCTCTATAAGGGGTATCAATCCCAAAATAACATGAATATTGTACAGGAGGAGAAGTGATACAAACATGCACTTCCTTTGCCCCTGCTTTTTTGATTTGCTCTACAATACGTTTACAAGTTGTTCCTCTTACAATGGAGTCATCAATCATGATGACCCTTTTTCCCTCTATATTTTGTCTTAGGGGAGAAAGTTTAATTTTAACTGCATTTTCACGCATTTCCTGAGTAGGCTGAATGAAGGTACGCCCAATATATCTGTTTTTAACAAGACCCTCTCCGTAAGGAATCCCTGATTCTTTCGCATAACCAATAGCCGAAGGTACCCCTGAATCCGGTACAGGTATCACCATATCTGCCTCAATCTTCCGTTGTTTTGCCAGAAGCCTGCCTGCATTTTGTCTGAACTCATAAACACTGTCACCATCTAAAATACTGTCAGGTCTTGCAAAATAAATCAGTTCAAAAACGCACAGATGTTTTTGACACCAGCTGGAAGGTTCTACACTTCTCATACCTTGTTTATCGATGACAACTATTTCACCAGGTTCTACATCTCTAATAAACTCTGCATCTAATACATCCAGTGCGCAGCTCTCTGAGGCCAGTACATACCCGTCTTCAAGTTTTCCAATGCAAAGAGGTCTAAGACCATGAGGGTCCCTGATCCCTATCAGGCTGTCTCCAGTTGTCACCACTAGCGCATAGGCTCCTTTTAACAGGCTCATCGTATTTTTGATACTGGATTCAATATCTCTTTTACTATGTCTTGCCAAGAGATTTAGAATAGACTCTGAGTCAGTGGTTGTCTGAAAAATAACACCACTGTCTTCTAGCATCTCTCTAATACTTTCACTGTTAACAAGATTACCATTGTGAGCGAGGCCAATATCTCCTCTTTTATATTTAGCCACCAGCGGCTGAGCATTTCTGATATCTTTATCTCCTGCTGTAGAGTATCTCACATGGCCTATCGCAATACTTCCTTTGAGTTCCTTTAAGTTGCTCTCATTAAAAATATCTGATACAAGCCCCATTCCTTTGACATTCTCAACAACACCTTCATTGTTTACAGCTATACCTGCACATTCCTGACCCCTGTGCTGAAGCGCAAAAAGCCCATAGTATGCAAGTCCTGCTGCATCCTTTTGATCTCTATAAATGCCAATGACACCGCATTCTTCATGTAAAGAATCTTCTTGTAAAAGTTTCATAACATTATCTCCTATTTGGTTACTCTCTCGAGCATCTCTTGATAAACTTCTTCTACGCCGCCAAGGTCTCTTCTAAAACGGTCTTTGTCTAACTTCTTATTGGTTTCTGCATCCCAAAATCTGCAAGTGTCTGGAGAAATCTCATCTGCTAAAATAATCTTTCCGTCTACTCTTCCGAGTTCAATTTTGAAGTCAATGAGTTTGACACCTATTTTAAGAAAATGTGCTGACAAAAGTTCATTGATCTTGAAAGTCATCTCACTCATTATTTTAAGCTCTTCAGCTGTTGCAATATCTAGTGCTAAAATCTGATAATCATTAATCATAGGGTCCCCAAGGGCATCATCTTTAAGGCAGAATTCAAGGGTTGGATTTTTAAGAACGGTTCCTTCTTCAACACCAAATCTTTTTGAAAAAGAGCCTGCTGCTACATTGCGGACAATCACTTCAAGAGGCACAATCTGTACTGCTTTAACAACTGTTTCTCTATCGTTTAGTTCTTCTACAAGATGGGTTTCAATGCCATTTTCAGCAAGCATTCGGCACATGATATTACTCATACGGTTATTCACTACACCTTTACCAACAATTGTTCCTTTTTTTTCACCGTTAAAAGCTGTTGCATCATCTTTGTAGCTTACAATATAAAGTTTTTCATCATCTGTTTTATAAACTCTTTTAGCTTTTCCTTCGTATAACAATTCTCTCTTTTCCATGACTTCATTCCTCCAATAGTGTATTAATAGATTTATAGAAACTTAGCTCTAACTGCTTCATCTTTTTGTGCCACTTTTTTGGCCATATCTTCTTTGTAAGCCTTAAGTTTTTCTTTAAGCCCGGCATCCGCTGTCGCCAGAATCTGCACAGCCAGTATGCCTGCATTTTCTGCCCCGTCAATCGCTACTGTAGCTACTGGTATGCCTGGAGGCATCTGAACAATAGATAAAAGGGAATCAAGTCCATCTAAAGTACTGGATTTGATAGGAAGTCCAATAACTGGCAGTGTTGTAAAAGCTGCAAGTACACCTCCAAGGTGAGCGGCTTTCCCCGCTGCTGCTACAATGACACCAATCCCATTTTCTTCTGCCTTTTTTGCAAACTCCTCAGCTCTATAAGGTGTCCTGTGGGCGGATATAACCCTTACTTCTACGTCTACCCCAAAATCCTTTACTGTTTTTACGCCTCTTTCAACAACTGGAAGGTCCGAATCACTTCCCATAACAAAAGCTACTTTCATAACTGCCTCCTCTATGCTTGTTTTTATTTGAAGTACCCTACACCGGATAAAAAGATTTGCTGATCTTTTTTGCCTGGTATGTTTTTGTGTACAAATGCGCCAACTCTTTCGCTGTGTCCCATCTTTCCTATAATTCTGCCATCTTCCGATAAGATGCCCTCTATATTGTGCATACTGCCGTTCACATTGACAGTGCCGCAGCTGCTTGCCACGCCTCTTTCATCAACATATTGGCTAAAGACTTGTCCACTTCCCATGAGTTTTTCAAGCAGTGGCTCGGGTGCTATAAAACGGCCTTCCCCATGGGATACAGGGATTTCATAAATTTCCCCTAAGTCTACATGATTCAGCCATGGAGACTGCACACTTGTAATCTTAGTCCTCGCCATAAGCGAGATGTGTTTACCAATGGTATTATAAGTGAGTGTTGGTGCCAATTCATCCATCTCTCTGATTTCTCCATAAGGAAGAAGTCCGAGTTTAACCAGTACCTGAAACCCATTACAAATCCCGAGTATCAGCCCGTCTTTATGATAAAGATGGGTTGATACAGCTTCTTTAATCTTTTCGCTTCTAAATACAGAAGCGATAAATTTACCGCTGCCGTCCGGTTCATCCCCCGCCGAAAAACCTCCTGGAAAAGCAATGATCTGAGAAGCTTTGATGGCATCTTGAAGTCTTTCAATAGAGTCCTCTATGGCTGCATTGGTCCTATTGACGAAAAGTATTTCTTTGACTTCTGCTCCTACTTTTTCAAAAGCACGTCTGGTATCATACTCACAGTTTGTACCTGGAAAAACAGGGATAACGACCTGTGGTTTGGCTATTTTATTTTTGGCTATATAGACTTTTCTTGTTCCAGCAAAAGTCGCATCTTTGGCTGTCCCTTCACTGTCTATCTTTAAAGTAAATACCTTGGAAACAGGTGTAAGCATCGCTTCTATTGCTTCTTTGATAGTATAGGTTACATGATTAATCGCTATACTTTTTTCTTTAGTTGTAGAACCAATCACTGTGAAGAGTTCAGTTTTTAAACTTTCGGCTATTGCCTGGCTTACTTCCAGTATTAAATCCCCATAAGCTGCATTAAAAGGTGATAGGTTCGCTGGCAGCTGTACATTGACTCCGATTTCGTTGCCGATAGCCATTTGACTGAGGGCCGCTGCTATACCGCCTTTACCAACAGCATAAGCACTTTGCACCTCGCCTTTTTGTACCATTTGGTGAACAGCACTATAGGCTTTATGCATTTTAGAGAAGTTTGGCATAAAGGCCTTATCCTTTGGAATATGGATATAAACCAGACTGTTACCAGCTTTCTTTAAGCTGCCGCTTACACAGTTTTTTGCATCCCCGAGATTGCAGGTAAAAGAGATAAGCGATGGGGGTACACTGATGTTTTCAAAAGTTCCTGACATACTGTCTTTGCCGCCTATTGCACCTACTCCTAATTCTTTTTGAGCTTTGAGTGCACCTAGAAGCGCCGCTACTGGTTTGCCCCATTTGATGGCATCTTCTCCAAGTCTTTCAAAATATTCCTGGAACGACAGATAAGTTTTCGTATAATCTGCTCCCAGTGCCACAATCTTTGCGATACTTTCTACAACTGCATACAAAGCGCCATGGAAAGGTGAGCTTTCTGAAAGATGCGGATCAAAACCATGGGTCATATAAGTGGCTGCTGTTGTTTCACCATTCAAAACAGGCACCTTAGCTACCATACCTACTTCTTTTGTTAACTGATTTTTGCCTCCATAAGGCATGAGTACAGAACCGGCTCCAACCGTTCCATCAAACTGCATACCCAGTCCTTTTTGAAGACCTACATTAAGCTCTTTAAGGGTATTTAAAATGTTAGCTTTGGAGAGTTCTTTGACTTCTTCCTCTATATGAGGCGCCATAACCTTTGCTTCTCTTTTTTGGGTAATGCCGGCGCTGTCTAAAAACTTTCTGTCAATATGAACAACTTCTTTTCCTCTCCAAGTCATCACCAACTGCTTTTCTGCTGTAACTTCTGCAACACATACTGCATTCAGATTCTCTTCATTGCAAAGTTTAATCATCTCTTCAAGGTCTGAGGCTTCTATGGCTATAGCCATTCTTTCCTGCGACTCGGATATAGCCAGCTCTGTGGCATCGAGTCCCATATATTTAACAGGCACTTTATCAAGATCTATTCTAAGGCCTTCAGCGATTTCCCCAATTGCCACACACACACCGCCTGCACCAAAGTCATTACAACGTTTAATACGGCTTGAAAAGGCTGGATTTCTAAAAAGTCTTTGAAGTTTTCTTTCTTCAACTGGGTTACCTTTTTGTACCTCAGAGCCGCACTCTTTAATAGAGTCTTCTGTATGCTCTTTAGATGAACCCGTTGCACCGCCACAGCCATCACGGCCTGTTGCGCCCCCTATTAAAAGGATGACATCTCCAGTTTCTGGCTCTTCTCTTTTTACCTGGCTTTTCTTGACTGCGCCTACTACAGCGCCTACTTCCAAACGTTTTGCCTTGTAGCCTTCATGATAATATTCCTTAACTTCACCGGTAGCCAGACCAATTTGATTGCCATAAGAACTATACCCATTGGCAGCTGTTTTTGTAATAACTCTTTGAGGCAGCTTACCTGATAAGGTGTCTTCAATAGGTGCGTTAGGGTCTGCGGCTCCTGTTACACGCATAGCCTGATAAACATAAGCTCTGCCTGAAAGTGGATCTCTGATAGCTCCTCCAAGGCAGGTGGCAGCACCGCCAAAAGGCTCTATTTCTGTAGGATGATTGTGGGTTTCATTTTTAAACAAAATAAGGTATTCTTCTTCTTTACCGTCTACTTCAATCTTATCTTCTATTGTGCAGGCATTGATCTCTGCCGACTCCACCAGTTGTGTCAGTCCCCCTTGTTTTTTGAGGTATTTCACACCCACTGTAGCCATATCCATAAGTGTTATTTTTTTAATTTTTTCTGTATAAAGCTCATCTCTGATGGCGTAATACTCTTCAAGAGCTTTTTGAATAGGTTCCGCAGCTGCGCCCTCTTCTATTTCTATTTGAGTAAGCTCTGTCATAAACGTAGTATGTCTGCAGTGATCTGACCAGTAGGTATCCACCACTTTAAGTTCTGTATAACTTGGATCTCTCTTTTCTTCTTCAAAATATTTTTGAAAATAAATAAGATCCTCCAGACTCATTGCAAGGCCTTCCATTTTTCTAAAATCCTCTAATGACTTTTCTGAAAATGCTCTGAACCCTGTTAACACCCTAACATCTTGCGGTACAGCATAAGTCATATCCAGGGACTCCGGCTTAGCTAGGCCTACTTCTTCTGCTTCTATTGGATTAATAACACTTTTTTTAATTTTAACTTTATCTTCTTCACTCAGGTTACCATTGATGATATAAACTTTTGCGGTTTTAACGATTGGATTAAGCTGACTATCTATAATTCTCAGACACTGTTCACAGGAATCGGCCCTCTGATCATATTGTCCGCTCAAATAGCTGACTGCAAAAACACAGTCTCCACTCTCTTGTAAATCCTCTTCATAAATAACATCTGACTGCGGTTCAGAAAAAATAGTATTTAATGCCTCTGTATAAGCTTCTTTGGTGACATGCTCAATATCATATCTATTTAATAAACGGATCTCCGTTACTGAGTTAATGTGCAAAAACTCCTCTAATTCCTTTTTCATGCGTTTAGCTTCTACATCAAAACCTTTTCTCTTCTCTACATATACTCTGAAAACACTCATCGTGGTTCCCCTTTCGTAAGTATTAACCTTTTTATCACTGCCTCAAGCGTATCATACATTAAAGTGCTAGTCAATATTTTTATCGAACAATAAAGCATTAATCACAATTATAGTTCGGTATTTATTTTTTTTAGTGTGTTATCCACTATATATTATGGATTTTTTAAAGATTTTATGTTGTTTTGAATAAATAAAACCTATTTTAACCGAACATTATCCCTGTATCTGTTTGTTAACAATCTGATTGTTCGGATAAAATAACATAAAATAATATAAAATAATAGACAGATAAGGACCAGCTCAAAAGCTAGTCCTTATCTGTCAGCATATTTCTCATCTTTTTAAGAATTCTTTTCTCTATCCTTGATACCTGCACCTGGGATATATCCAGTAAAGAGGCGATTTCCGTCTGGGTACGATCCTCAAAATACCTCAACATAATAATTTGTTTTTCTATAGGCAGCAGATATTTTATAAGTTCTGATATCACTATTTTATCAATTAAATTGTTTTGCTGTGTTGGCGCCTGATCAATTTTATCAGACAAAGTGATCGGTTTGCCATCCCCTTGATAAATCACTGCATTTAAAGATTCTATCTCTGCATTGGACTCCAGTGCCTCAACAATTTCCTCTACCCCTATATCAAGCCCGGCTGCAATTTCCCCAAGGGTCGGTTCCCTGTTAAGCTCTCTGATTAGTTCTTCTTTTAACATCTTTACACGATACGCTGTTTCCTTTAAAGAACGGCTTACTTTAATCATGCCATCATCTCTAAGAAACCTTTTTATTTCCCCCACAATCATTGGTACAGCATAAGTGGAAAATTTCACATTAAAGCTTAGGTCAAATTTCTCTATACTTTTTAGGAGTCCAATACTCCCTATTTGACATAAGTCTTCCATATCATAACCACGATTCCCAAACCTTCTTACTAAACTCCAAACAAGGCCCATATTCTCTTGCACTAAGAGGCCTCTTGCATCGTTATCTCCTTCTTGCGCTCTCTTAATAAGCTCTAGGGTACGATCCATTTTATCCCACCTTTCCCCAGGTTATAAACCACTATACCCCAAGAGACTTCTTCATCTTTATAGTTGTCCCATTACCTACCTCAGAAAAGACCTGTATTTCATCCATCATGGACTGCATCACTGTAAAACCAAGTCCTGCTCTCTCCTCATCTGCTGAGGTTGTATAGAGTGCTGTCATAGCTTCTTCTATATCTGCTATTCCTTTTCCATAATCAATCACTTCTATACTAACTATTTCATCCTCATACGCACATTTTATACATATCTCGTAATCTTCACTATTGTCATAGCCATGTATAATACTATTTGTAACTGCCTCAGATACAGCCATTTTAATATCATATAATTCTTCTACTGTCGGATCCAGTTGTGATATAAAAGCTGCTACAGCCACCCGTGCAAATGATTCGTTTAATGAGTTACTTGAA
The DNA here is from genome assembly GCA_029239935.1 of Clostridia bacterium. Next base: position 9,921 of record JARBTY010000011.1, read on the forward strand.
AATTGTATTTGCATACTATTTCTCTTTGGCATCAATATGTCCCCCTAAGTTAAAACTACGCTAAAGCTTCTAAAGCTTCTTGTTTACTTGCATAAGTCTTCATTAATTTATGAATGCCTGACATAGCTAATATTCTTTCTGCTTCTGGTGTCACATTATAAAGAGCTATTTCCCCGCCACATATAATAACACTTCTATATCTTCCCATCAGCATCCCTATCCCCGAACTGTCCATAAAGTTTATGTTTGCAAAATCAAAAAGAAGATTTTTGGCTCTCTTTTTTTGATATTCTCTATCTACAGTTTGTCTAATTTCAACACATGTATGGTGATCCAGTTCCCCTTCTAGGTTCACTACCAGTGTTCTATTTACCATTGCAAAATCAATACTCAATATGCATTCCTCCTCCTTACAATATCTGGCATATCACTAGAATATTATAATTTCCATTTTTTGTCAATAAATTTCCAATTTTACTGTATATAAATATTTGAAGGAATTATTTTGCGTATTTATTCTAAAGTTTTTAGTTCTCCCGATGCCCAGTAGGCTTCGTTTGTCCCAGGATGTTCTTTAATGACTGTATCAAAATAGTACTTAGCCTTTTCCACACTGCCTTGCCCTTTTTCAGCACGCCCCAAATAATACAGGCTTTTTCTAAGTATTTGTCCGGTGGGCTCATATAAAATAGCTTTTTCTAGTTTTGATTTTGACTCACTGAACTCTCCTTGGTTAAGTTGTTGATAACCCTCATCACATAGGATAGCTGCGGCTTTTGCATAAACCTCTTCTTTTAATGCCTGATATGCTGTTAATCCTTTTTCATCTAAAAGTGAGGGTGCCACATTATATAACACTTCCGCTGATGCTGTCCACTCCTTGTTGTTTTTTAAAACGGCTGCTTCACTCACCTTTTGCTGCTGCGCCATCTTTGAGCTGGTTAGTTCTATCTCCTGTTTTTCTTGTGCCATCTTTTCGTTTTTCTCCTGCAGTTCTAAAAGGCTGTCTTGACTTTGTTTTCTTTCACTCTCTAATAACTGTCCTAACTTGAGTTCTGATTCCTTTAACTGTGCAATCTCATTTTTATAATCTTTTGTACGATTGGGTAAAATGAGAGAAGCTTGTACAATAAACATAAAAAGTGCACCGACAATAAAATACACAACATAGGTTCCAAAGATTTGACTTCGGTCAATAATCCGAGCAGGCTTTACATGATTACCTTTTACTTGCCTTGGAATATATTCAAGTTCATAAGGCTGTGCTGTAACAGTATCTTCTTTGCTCAGCATCCTAAAATAAGTCAGTGCTTTGCTGTTGGAGTGATCTATGGCCAACACATTTTTCAGTTGCTCATTTGCCTTATAAAACTGTTTCTCCTTCATGTAGCATAAGGCTAACAGATTTCTCGCTTCGACAAGCTTTGTATTTAAGCTAACAGCTTTTTTGAGCCTTATAATGGCCATATCATTGTTTTGTTGTTTAGCGTACATTAATGCTTTGTTGTAAAGCGTAATAGACTCTTTGTAAGTTGCTAATACTTTGGGAGAGTTTTGTATTTTATCAAGATACTCATTAGCAATATTGTCTTCTTTATTTAAAGAAGCACTTATAATCCATTGTTGCAGGGCAGAACCAATCTTCCCTTTCTCAAAATAAACAAGTCCCAATAGGTTTCTTGCTTGTATATGATATTTATTAAACTGAATAGCCTTTTTGAGATAAATGCTTGCCGTCGTAAGCCCTCTAGCTTGTGCTTCATGATAACCTTTTACATAATAGGCATTACTTTTTCTATAAATTTGCTCTACCCAAACAAGGTCCTTGTGACACCCCTTACAAGTACTCTCATTTTTTACTTTTTCACCACAATATGGACAGATATACTCCATAGCTTTACTCCTTACATATGAATTTCTTTATATTATGACTGATTGTTACTACTTTCTTTATGTAAATTAAACTCTTTTAGTATATCCATTAAATCTTTCATATCATCTTTATCTATCCGTTCTTCTATACGTTCTACATCTAATAAAGGCTTAAATTTTTCTAATTCTTTTTTGAAATCCAGCATTTTATCCCCTCCTTTTTCTCTAATTATTTTATCTATTATAAATTTTCATTCAATATAATAGCTTTTTATATATTAACTGACGGTTTTTTTACATTTCTTCTTAAATATTCTATTTTTATAGTACATCTATATGACTAGATTATCAACCTCAAATATCTATTTTATATTAATTTTGGCTATAATCTTGACACTTTTTATAAAAAAAAGTAATCTATTGATTACAAGGTCATGGAGGTGGTTATAATGCCTAGTAAATTAGAAATCTGCTCATGTACGGTGATTCATCAAGACGTGGTGGATGCTGCCAGTCATCAAATGCTTAACAACGAAGTTTCTGCTAAGCTGTCAGAACTCTTTAAAATGTTTGCAGATCCTACACGTATCAAACTATTAAATGTTCTTTATATTTCCGAAATGTGTGTTTGCGACCTGGCGGCTTGCTTAAATATGACACAATCTGCTATATCCCATCAACTGAGACTTTTAAAACTTTATAATCTCGTTAAAGCCCGTAAAGATGGAAAGGTTGTTTATTATTCTTTAGCTGATTCTCATGTAACAGATATCCTTGATAAAGGTCTTGAACATATTAATGAATAAAAAGAGCTTTAGTCGTTTAATATTTTCCAGGAAATATTAAACAGCTAAAGCCTATTTTTATTTTTTGCAATATACTCCACATAGACTTTGGCTGTATCTATATGTCCATATTCATAAAGCGTCCTGCTTCCAACCACATCCTCTACCTCATTAAAAACAAACTCTCCTTTTTGATTAAGCATAAAATCAATACCTATAAAATCACTTTTAAGATACTCTAAAATCCGCTTTACACTCTTTTCGTTTTCCTCTGTCAAATGATAAAGACCGGCTTGTCCGCCCAAAGAATAGTTGGATCTAAAATCAGTTTTTGATTCTCTTTTGATGGCACCTATGATGGTGCTGCCTATGGCAAAAACCCTTATATCTATACCTACCCTGTCATTTATCTGCTGAATTAAAAAGTGGTTTTCTTTGATTTGACTTAGTGAAAAGATAATATCTTCTTTAGTTGTACATTTAAATACCTCTTCTCCTCCATGTCCAGATACACTTTTGAGTATCACAGGATAGGTGATGTCTAAGCGGCTTACATCAAACCACGTTTTGTTTAAAAACAAAGTATCTAGGGAAGCAATGCCTAACGCATTAACCATTTGATGGGTTTTGGCTTTATCATTACATACACTGGTAACGTTATAGGCATTATAGACCTTTATGCCCATCCATTCCAAATGTTTTGCCAAAAAGCTATCCCTTGATCTGTTAATCACTAGCTGTGGCTGTGTCTCTATGTCTTCCGCTTTGATAAATAATTTATTTTTTTGTATGCCAAAAGTAATATTTTCCTTTAATACGAGATGGAGCTTTATACGGTGACTGTCTGCATAGGCAATCAGCTTATCAGCAAAATACCTATTTTTAATATAATCTTCTCTATTGTAAACAAGCCAAGCTTGTATCATCTTTTAACTCCTTTAAAATATATTGAAGGATGAACTCTGCCACATTAATCCCTGTACATAACTGTATGTTTTTAATATGTGCATTGGAATTCACTTCACAAACTATCGGTTCCCCCTCTTTTCCAAATAACAAATCTACCCCTGCAAAATCCGCCCCTATTAGAGTACATACTTTAATGCTTAAGTCTTTGAAACTTTGAGGAGGATCAAAATTTTGCATCTGCCCGCCATTTGAAATATTGGCCCTAAAGTCTGTACTTGAAGTCCTCAGCATAGCCGCTACGACCTGCCCTCCGACTATATTTAACCTGACATCTCTTCCTTTACTGCTTGCAATAAACTCTTGGTAAATGTGGGGTTTGGCAAGGATCTGACTTCGCTTAACGATCAGTTCTTCTCTATTTTGTACAAGGTAAACTTGTTCTCCAAAAGAGCCATAGCTTTCCTTCATCACTATGGGGTAAGATAATTCTCTTTCTATCTCCTTTATATACACATCCGAATCTTCTTTCATCCCTTGAAAGACTAACGGTGCAATAAGTGTTTTGGGCATAGGTATGCCATGATAAGCCAGTTCTTGAAAAGTTTGGGATTTATCATCACAGACAGCTATTACTTTAGAACTGTTAAACACTCTTAATCCGAGGCGCTCTAGCTGGTAAGCAAGCCTAATATCTTTATCTAAAAAAAGAACAAAATCTGGCAGCTTAGTTATGCGGCCGCCATGTATAAATAAAACACCCGCTTGTATGCCTATTACTATTTCATTATTAAAGATCATTTCTAATTGGATACCAAGCCCTCGGGCAGATGCTTCATAAAGTTCTAAGCTCTCCATATACTTTTGGGTTTTCAGACCGCCATTAGAAATAATCCATCCTGTTAATTGGTTCATCTGTTCACTCCTTTACAGCTTATTATATAATTGGTGACCCAATACTACAAGCATGGAAATACGCCAAAACTTACCTTTAAATCCAGTCATCATAAAAGGCCGCTGCGCGACTAACAGCTTAAGTTAGTTACGCAGCGGCCTTTTATGATGCTATTGGGAGTTAGATTAGCTTTCTTCTGATGCTTCTTCCTGCGCCAGCTCCAGGTCCTCCACTGCTGCATCTATTTCTTCTAAGTCTTCTTGTGCTTCTTCTGGGTCTTCCAGTTCTTCTTCCTCTTCAACAACTTCCTCCGGCAACAGCTCATCTGCCTCTAGCGGTTCTTCGACCAGTGTACCTTCTGGTTTTTCATCAAGAGCCTTTGTCCGTCCAAATTCTTCTCTTGAATACCTAGCATTAGCTACAAATAATACCAGGCCGACTATCACCACTACAGCTACTATTATAAACATACCTATTACTTGGGTAGTCATAACTTGTATCCCCCTTATAAATGTTTCATACTAATACATATTCATGACTATCCCTCTTATATGACAGAATTACAATAAAACTATTCCAATTTCTCTAAATGATTTTTAGAATAAGAACATCCACAATAATCTTGTCTATAAAGTCCATACACCTTGCTTAATTCAGTGGATTTTTTGTAGCCCTCTTTCTTTTTGAAATCCGAATACAAATAGGCTGTTTTATATTTTTCTTCCAGCAGGCTTCCTATTTCATTGAGTTTTGCTGCATTTTTAAGCGGGCTGATACTAAGGGTCGTTGTAAAGTAATCAAAGCCTTTTTGCTGAGCTGTTTTTGCTGTTTCTTCAAGTCTCATGCGATAGCAAAGTCCACATCTGGCTCCCCCTTCTTTTTCAGCAGCTAAGGGTTTTGTTAACTGCAGATAAGCCTCTGTGTCATAGGCTCCTTCTAAAAATGTAACGGCATATTTGACTGGCATTTTTTCGATTAAAAGTTGCTGTTCACGAGCTCTTTTGAGATATTCTTCTTTTTCATCAATATTAGGATTGTAATAAAAAACTGTGATATGAAAATACTGTGATAAATACTCTATCACATAGCTACTGCAAGGGGCGCAGCACGAATGAAGCAATAGCGTCGGAATCTTCTCCTCCGCTGCCAGCTTTTCAAGCATACTGTCTAATACCTTTTGATAATTTATTTTATTCATTTTGATCCTTTCCATGTAACCTCACTTTAGCTACGAGATACATAGGTTATAAGTTTATGAAAGACTGGGTTATCTGACTCCATTTGATAAGCTCTTCCAAAATCCGCTTTGGCCCTTTCACTATCCCCTAGGTTATAGTAAGCTATCCCTCTTTCAGCTATCGCCTGGGCATCTTTTTTGTTTTTTGATATATAACTGTCTAAATAGTCTATGCAGGCTCTATAATCCTCTCTAAGTCCATATAAAAGTCCCATGCAATAACATGCCTCTTCGTGCGCTTCATCCAGTTCTAATAGCCTTTTATAAACCTCAAGCGCCTCATCATACATCTTGAGACTCAGTAAAATACTGCCCTTACATTCATAGCCCATCGTTAAATCAGGCTCTATACTGATAGCTTTGTTAAAACATCTTAAGGCTTTCCCATATAAATCCTTTGCCAAAAACTCATCTGCCTTCGCAAAATACATCTCATATTCTGCAAAATTCAAAATAGATTCTGCCGTTAAGTCCTTCTCTTCTAAAAGGAAATTAAACTTCTCTCCCCCATAGTTGTGTATATACATAGCAACATCCTTTATAAGCTTTTCATCCTTCTCAAAGCATACACTTTCTGCCGTCTCTTTTATATCAAACGCTCTAAGTTCTACTGGAAGCAGTGTACAGTTTTCAGCTTTTGCTGTAATAGTGTAGTTAAATTCTATTCTATCACTATCTAGCGTCAAAAAACTTTTTAGTTCCTTATAGACTCTGGCCTTCTTATACCAGCCTATGATTTTGTTTTCGCTTTCTCTATTTTTGGCAGTCCACACCACAAGAACATCTTCTGCAACAGAGTCCTCTGGTGTTCCTCCTTCTATGTTTTCTATGGCAATCTGTTCCAGTCCCTCGCCATATCCATAGTAATAGCCGTTGACATTTTGAAAATTATAGCCGCATAAAGGTACTGCCTTTTCTTCATCCCCTTCACCTACATAATATTTCATCCATGGTATATTGATAAATGCTATTTTCATCTCGTCATCTCCCTATTCTATATGCACCCTATCAGTCATTAAGTGTTTTCTAATGATAGTATAATCTATTTGTTTTGCTTCGTAAATTTCAAAATATTCTTGAATGTCTCATCCTCGTGGTCAAAGGCTTTAGATAGGGACTGAATCAGTTTAACAACTGCTTCAGCTGTTATCTCCCCCTGACTACACGCCGTGCCTATAAGATGCATTCTAATCAGCCTATAGTATAGCTCCATACGTTCAAAACTTTGGAGTGGACTCTCTGTATCCAGTGGTACACATCTTTCAAACACATAATTGACAAAATAGTTTTCTATCATATACCCTTTCTCATGGATAAAAGGCAGATAATATTTTTCATATCCTTCTTTATATTTTTTACCCGCTAAGGAGAAATCCGTTTTACTTTCAAGTCCTAGTCCTAAAAGCATCTCCTCTAAACATTCACCATATCTTTTAGCTTTGATTTTCTTTTGATCCTTTAAGGCCTTAAGCTCTAATGCCAGCGCCATCTCACCACTCACATCATAATCAAGTGACTTAGTCTTGCTTTTATGATGGCTTTCTAAAAACAACGGGATTTTCTTGAAAAGCTGTGGCACTGTATGATTCTCTATGCCTTGCATAAATGCTTCTAGCCGCGCCATTCTCTCTTCTAAGGTGTAGATTCTGTTTTGCAGGATAGTGATGATGCCTTCCCTTAGCTTAAAAAAATAATCTTGCCACCTATAAGGCTTAAGGTGATGGACTGTTAACTGTAGATTGAGTGATTTTATTTTTTCCTTTGATTTCAATTCCACAAATTTCATAGGCTCTTTGTTTAACAAAATGAGTCTTGCTGCCTCAGGACAAGATCCTATTAAGGCATATTCCAAAGTATTATTAATCTTATTGATGGTTCTTGGGTAAAGCGTGCAGGTATCACTTAAATAGTTTTCTCCCAGCGTACTGTAAATATCACATAAGCCTTGTTTGGACAAAAATGCACAGTTGCCGTTTTTGAGTTTGATTTTGGCGGCATATCCATAGGCTGTTTGAGAACGCTTGGACACAATTTCTTTATCTAATCTGGCTTTAATGGTCTTATCTTTCACTTTTCTATATTTTTTGTAAGTCTCTTCATCTATAAAAATCGACCATCCCGCACAGCAGGTATCCTCGCAGGCTCCCCCTATACACATAAAATGTTTGATGTATTCAGGTCCTATTATTTTTTCATATGTCTGTTCCACTGATTCTTATTCTCCTTGTATAGTGCTTATTCTATTTTAATACCAAGCTATTTCCCTGTCCAGTTTCTTCTGACCTGATAGACACTTATCTATTAATTTTATAAATTAGCTGTTTCTTTTTTTTCCATTTAAAGTTATAATAACCCATGAGAAGAGAAATAATAGAGACGATATCTAGTTTCTCAATAAACCTATATAAAATGGAGGGTACATTATGTTAGTTTCTGCTAAAGAAATGTTAAACAAGGCTAAAGAGGGAAAATATGCCGTTGGCCAATTTAACATCAATAACTTAGAATGGACAAAAGCTGTTTTATTAACTGCTGAGGAGAATAAATCCCCTGTAATCTTAGGCGTATCTGAAGGTGCCGGAAAATATATGGGTGGCTATAAAACAATCGTTGGCATGGTAAACGGTATGCTCGAAGACTTAAAAATTACTGTTCCTGTTGCACTGCACTTAGATCACGGCAGCTATGAAGGTTCTTTAAAAGTTATTGAAGCTGGATTTTCTTCAGTTATGTTTGATGGTTCTCATTACTCAATTGAAGAAAATATCCAAAAAACAACAGAGCTTATCAAAATTACTGAAGCTAAAGGCCTTTCTTTAGAAGCAGAGGTTGGTTCAATCGGCGGCGAAGAAGATGGGGTTGTTGGTGCTGGTGAAATAGCTGATGCTGCAGAGTGTAAACTTATAGCTGATTTAGGCGTTACAATGCTTGCTGCTGGTATCGGTAACATCCACGGAAAATATCCTGAGAACTGGAAAGGTCTTGACTTTACTGCCTTAGCTGCTATCAAAGATTCTACAGGCGACGTACCTTTAGTTTTACACGGTGGAACGGGTATTCCTGAGGAAATGATACAAAAAGCTATCTCTTTAGGGGTTGCAAAAATCAATGTTAATACTGAATGTCAATTATCTTTTGCAGAAGGTACTCGTAAATATATTGAAGCTGGCAAAGACTTACAAGGCAAAGGATTTGATCCACGTAAACTATTAGCTCCTGGTTTTGAAGCTATTAAAGCTACAGTTAAAGAAAAAATGGAGTTATTCGGTTCAGTTAATAAAGCTTAATTGAAGTTGTGTCACAAAAAAACGCCTCAGAATCCATTGATTACTGAGGCGTTTTTTTATGAAACAAATCTTATAATTTAGTTACGTTTGCAGCTTGAGCGCCACGGTTTCCTTGAGTAATTTCGAAGCTAACTTTTTGTCCTTCTTCAAGTGATTTGTATCCATCTCCTGTGATAGCTGAAAAATGTACGAATACATCATCTCCGCCTGCATATTCAATAAATCCAAATCCTTTTTCTGCGTTAAACCATTTTACTGTACCTTTTTCCATGATAAAGCCTCCAACATATATTGTTTTAGTATATTTAATATTTCTTTGGAAAAAAATATTCACATATTGTGACAAACTATACAACACTTATTATATAATCCCTCACAATATGTGAATCATAAATGTAATATTAAGTATCCTTAAATAGTGTATCATACTTTAATAAAAATTTCCATACTTAATTTTATTGAAAAACAATTAATTTATAAGTAAGGCAGATACTCTAATTTTTATATATTAGGTGAAATTTACCAGAATAATAAAATTCAATCTGCACATATTAATACCATGGAAGGTATAAAATGCTTAATCCCTCCTAAGAATTAAATATTTTATACTTCCTTAAAATAAACCAACCTAGAGGGGGACAAAATTATGTCAAACAAACAAGCTTTTGAATCTATGAAATATGAAGTTGCCAAAGAAGTTGGAGTTCCATTAAAACAAGGTTACAATGGTGACCTTACAGCAAGAGAAGCTGGAAAAATTGGTGGAACAATTGTCCAAAAAGTATTTGAAAGCTACAAAGGTTCAAAATAATTGAGGCATTAAGATAAGGGTGGCCGTTCAACAGTCGTAAGACTTTGGGCGGCTGCCCTTTATCTTTTATACAATTCTATTTCTGGATTCGTTTTTAAAATAAGCTTGTATGTTTTGTACAATCTCTTTTATAAGTCTTGTTCTGGCTTCTACACTAGCCCAAGCAATATGAGGGGTGATAAGGAGCTTTGATTGATCCGCTACTGTAAACAGCGGGTTGTTTCTGTCTATAGGCTCTTTTTCGAGTACGTCAAGTCCTGCTGCTGCTATAAGGTTTTCATTAAGTGCTTTAGCAAGATCTCCTTCACTAACGATACCACCTCTTCCTAAATTCAGCAGTATCGTCTCTTTTTTCATTTGCCCTAGCTCATTATAGCCTATCAACCCTTTAGTCTTCTCATTAAAAGGTGCATGGATAGAGATAATATCACTTTCTGCCAAAAGGGTCTTTAAATCCACTCTTTGATAGTCAGAACTGTTATTCTCACCGGAAGTCGAATAATAAATAACCTTTGCCCCAAAAGCATCTGCAATTTTAGCCACTTCCCTGCCTATAGCACCCATTCCTATAATACCGATGGTCTTGGATGCCAATTCATGAAATGGCCATGCGATAAAAGCAAATGTCTGACTGTCTGCATAGTGTTTGCTCTTTACATATTCATCATAACTTTTAAGATGCTCAAGCAGATAGAAGAGCATAGCAAAAGCATGCTGTGCTACACTTTTAGTGGAATAGCCTGCAACATTAGCTACCCCTATTCCTGCTTTTTTGGCGTACGCTATATCTATGTTATTGTAGCCTGTAGCTGTTAAGGCTATAAGCTTTAGGTTATCAGCATTTTTTAAATTATTTTCATTTAAAACAACTTTATTGGTAATGATCACGTCTACATCTTTAATCCGCTCTTCTACCTGCTCTGGGCTGGTAAGCTCATAGACAATAAGTTCCCCGCATACTTCAATAGGGTCAACTTTTATATCTTTTCCAAGGGTCAGTGCGTCTAATATACATATTTTCATATCATTTCTCCTTTTATCAATCATTTTCTGTATGTAAACATTGTATCATTCCACTTTAAATCCCACAATAAAATAATCCAACTTAAATTTCAAGTTGGATATTTTATAGTTCATTCAGTTTACAAAAAGCTATTATGCTGATTTCTTTCTTGTCAGCGTATCAACTCTTACAGCTAATAGCAATATGAGTCCTTTAATAATGTATTGAAAGGTTATATCTACGTTCATAAGACTCATACCATTGTTTAAGGTTGCCATAACAAGTGCTCCTATCATTGCCCCTATTACAGTGCCTTCGCCTCCCATAGAGCTTGCACCGCCTATATAGCAGGCTGCAATGGCATCTAACTCAAACAAGTTGCCTGCTGAAGCCGTAGCTGAATTTAACCTGCCGGTAAAAACGATACCTGCCACCCCAGACAAAAATCCCATGATAACAAATATAAGCAGCGTTACTTTTTGTATGTTAATCCCCGATAATTTGGCCGCATCCATATTCCCTCCAATAGCATAAATATATCGGCCAAATATCGTCTTATTGGTTATAAAAGAAAACACTGCAATCAGTATGAGCAGAAGTAAAATGGAGTAAGGAATACCTCTATACGTAGCCATAACGATAAAGAGCACTGCCAGCATGCCTGACACTACTACCAATTTAGCGATTTCAAGCGAAAGGGGTAATACTTCGAATTGATATTTTACTACCCTTTCTTTTCTTTTTCTGGCCTCTAGGATAACATATCCAATGATAATAGCACCGCCTATAAGCAATGTCGTGATGTTAATTTGACCTTCCACGCCACCGCCCATTAGGTTGGGAATATACCCTTGGCCAATCGCCTTAAAGCTTTCACTCATTGGCGCTATGGTCTGCCCCTTTGTGACATAGATAACTCCTCCTCTAAAGATCATCATGCCGGCCAAAGATACGATAAATGCAGGGACCTTTTGATAAGCTACCCAATAACCTTGCCAAAGTCCCACCATTATACCTACCCCTAAAGCCACGATTATAACAGGAATCGTATCCCACCCTGCTTTTACTTGCAGAACAGCTGCAATGGCTCCCGTAAACCCTGCAACAGATCCAATGGACAGATCGATATGCCCGGCTATAATAATAAGTACCATCCCACAAGCAAGAATGGCAATAGTGGCGGTTTGAAGAAATAAATTTGAAAGATTTCTAGACGTCAAAAATACTCCGTCTGTCAGCAATGAAAAAATAAGGCCTATGGTGATGAGCGCGATGAACATAGTGTACTGCTTGATATTAGCTTTCATAGAACGCTTTAATATTTGCATTACATTTTGTGTATTGACACTTTGCATTTCTTTGTTAACTGTTTTAAGTTCTGACATCTTACATCCCTCCTGTTGCATAATACATTACTTTTTCCTGCGTTGCTTCATCTCTATTGAGTTCACCTGTTATTTTCCCTTTATTCATAACAAGAATTCTGTCACTCATTCCTAATATTTCTGGTAACTCAGATGAAATCATAATAACACACACGCCTTTTTTAGCCAAATCGTTCATAATCATATAAATTTCATATTTCGCCCCAACGTCAATCCCTCTTGTGGGCTCATCTAATATCAGAATTTTAGGATCTGTCATCAGCCACTTGGCAATAGCCACTTTTTGCTGATTGCCCCCGCTTAGGTTACCTACCTTCTGCTCAATAGACGGTGTCTTTGTTTTTAATGCATGGACATATCCCGTTACTACATTGATTTCTTTATTTTCATCGATGACCTGCCCCTTGCTGATTTTTTCCAGTGCAGCAAGGGTATTATTGTATTTTATATCCATAGATAGTATTAAGCCCTTCCCTTTTCTGTCTTCCGACAAATAACTGATCCCATTTTTGATAGCATCTTTAGGATTATTAATCACTACCTTATTACTTTCAATTTTGATTTCACCTGCTTTTTTGATGCCATATGCACCTATAAGACTCATGACAAACTCTGTTCTTCCAGCTCCCATCAACCCTGCTATTCCTAATATTTCCCCTCTTTTAGCCTTAAGGTTAATACCATCTATAACCACTTTATCAGGTATCTCTGGTGAATGAATGGTCCAATCCTTTACTTCAAGCACTGTTTCCCCTGGCCTCGTATCGATAACTGGAAACCTATTAGTCAGCTGTCTTCCTACCATATTGGTAATCATCGTCTGCTCTGTAAAACGTTCATTTTTATCATTCATGTTTCGGGTGGCTACTGTCTGGCCATCTCTTAAAATCGTCACGGTATCTGCTATTTCTATAACCTCATGAAGTTTATGAGAAATATAAATACACGTTACGCCTTTCTCTTTTAATTCCTTTAAAATCATAATCAGATTTTCTGAATCTTCTTCATTAAGGGCTGCCGTTGGCTCATCCAATATAAGGATATCTACATTTTTTGACAGTGCTTTTGCTATCTCCACTAACTGCTGCTTACCTATTCCAAGCTCTAAAACTTTTGTTTCCACACTATCTTCTAACTTAACTTCCTTCAAAATCTTTTTAGCATCTGTTATGGTTTTATTCCAGTTAATAATACCTGTTTTAGCTTTTTCATTGCCTAGAAAAATATTTTCTGCAATATTAAACTGCTTAACAAGGGTAAGCTCTTGATAGATGATAGCTATTCCAATTTTTTCACTATCTTTAATCCTCTCAAAATGCTGCACACTTCCTTTTACGATAACTTCACCCGTATAAGTATGATGTGGATATACCCCTGATAGGACTTTCATAAGCGTTGACTTTCCAGCGCCATTTTCCCCTACCAGTGCGTGTATCTCTCCTTTTTTCACTTTAAAGGACACATTATCTAGAGCCTTAACACCCGGAAATTCTTTCGTTATATTTTTCATCTCAAGGATATAGTCGCTCATCATATTTACTCCGATCTTTATATTTTTATCATTAAAGGGAGATTTACTCTCCCTCTCATGCTGTATTTAGATCTTAATCAGATACTATTTTATTTATAAACATCTTCTTTTTTCATATAACCGCTGTCAATTAATACCTTATCAATATTTTCTTTGCTAACAACCATTGGGGTAAGGAGCACTGAAGGAACGTCTATTTTGCCATTGTTTACAGTCCCATTAGTTATTACGTCTTCTCCTTTTACTAATGCTATAGCTGCATCAATAGATGCTTTCCCAACATCTCTTGTATCTTTAAAGATTGTCATAGCTTGTGTACCTTCAACAATTCTTTGTGCTGCCGATACTTCTGAATCTTGCCCTGTTACAGGAACTTTTGAATCTAAGCCTTGAGCTGCAAGTGCTTGTATTGCTGCCCCAGCTGTTCCATCATTTGGTGCAAGAATGGCATCCACTTGATTGGCATTAGCTGTAAGTGCATTTTCTACTATTTTTAAAGCATTAGTTGCTTCCCAGTTGTCTACTGCCTGATCGGCAATAATCTTAATATCTCCTTTATCTACAAGAGGTTGTATAAATTTCATAGCTCCCTCTTTAAATAATTTGGCATTATTATCTGTTGGAGCCCCTGACATAACGATATAATTCCCTTTTGGAACCTTGGTTGTGATAAATTCTCCTTGAAGTTCTCCAACTTTAACGTTATCAAAGGATAAATATAAATCTACATCACAATCGGTAATCATACGGTCATAAGATAGTACCTTAATGCCTGCATCATGAGCCTGCTGAACACTTGCTGCTGATGCCGCTCCGTCAACTGGAGCAAGAATGAGAATATCAATACCTTGTGAAATAAGATTTTCTACTTGGGCAGCTTGCTGCGCAACGTCAGTATCTGTTACTTGTACTTTTAGTTCAATACCTTTTTCTGCAGCATATTTCTCCATTGTTTCTTTGTCCCTTACCCATCTCTCTTCTCTTTGAGTCGGAAGAGATAATCCGATAACTATTTTATCGTCTTTTGCCGGTTCCTCTGCTACAGGTTCTGCTGGTGTTTCTTTTGCCTCAGCCGCCGCTGGTGCTGTTGGTTCTGTTTTTGGCGTTGCTCCTGAGCATCCAGTGAATGCACTTGCCCCCACCATGATTGATATTGCCAAAGCTAGAAATTTAGATCTTTTCATTTATGTACCCCCTTGTATTTATTGATACTGTCATCATATTACAAAACACCTTTTATTAAACTAGAGTAAACTGTTCATTTTATATACTTTTTTAACTTCACAAAAATACCGGATTTTTTTATAGCACTTTTTTACACTTACCTTTTCAGCTATCATAAAAAAAGTAAGGTATCTGATTTTTAATCAGATACCTTACTCATATACCTCTTATTGTTCTCCTGAATGTCCATATATTTCGCTGGGCTTATAGACATTTTGTTTAATAATGATGTCCTCTATACCTTTTTTGTCTACCAAATAAACATCTTCTTGGTGGTAAGGAACAGTGACTTTGCCATTATCCATCTTTTGACTGGCTATGATTTTTTCTCCTTTTGCCAACTGCACTGCATAGTCGGCTGCAGTCTCTGCTAAGGTTTTAAGTGATTTATACACCGTTGCTCCCTGACTGCCTTCGATGATTCTCTTGCAGCCCGCTATGGAAGCATCGTGCCCTACTATAGCTACCTTTCCCACAAGCCTTCTCTCCGCCAATGCCTGTATAGCTGCTTCTGCCAGCCTGTCATTGCCGCACATAATGGCATCAATCTGTTTGCCTTGTGTCAGTAAGGTATCTATCAGCTGATAGCTGTAATCCTCTCTCCAGTCATTACACCAAATTTCATCGATGATATGAATATCGCCTTCGGCAACACTTTCCCCTATAACACCCATAACCCCTTTTTGATAAAGAATAGCATTATTATCTTCTTTGGCCCCATTAATAAGTACATAATTTCCCTTTGGAACAAGGTTATAAAGGTATCCTCCCATAAGCCTTCCCACTTTTTCATTATCAAAAGAAATATACATATCAATATTGGCATCTTTAATCAGTCGATCATACGCTATGACTTTAATCCCCTTCTTTTTGGCCTGATTAATAACCCCTGCCAAAGAACTGTAATCATGGGGAACGATGACTAATACATCTATGTCCAAATTAATAAGCTCCTTGATTTGTTCTATTTGAAGTTCCGTATTGTTGTTACCTGTTTTAACAATCACATTAGCCCCTAGTCTTTTACAAGCCGATACAAAAAAATCTTTATCATACTGCCATCTTTCCACAACTAAGGAATCCATAGAAAAACCAATTTTAACTGTACTGTCCTTTTTTGCTTCTGTCCCAATTCCCTGTCCTAAGATTGTTACAATGATAAGTAATACGATCACAATTACCTCTATGAGATATACTACTTTCCTATTTTTCACGATTTCACTCCTTGTGTTGATAAAGCATATTTGACATACTCACTAGGCGATACCTTCTCTATTTTTTTAAACAATCTGCTGAAATAATTGGGATCGTTATAGCCTATATTATAACTTATTTCTTTGACACTCATTTCCGTGGACAGCATCAGTTCTTTTGCTTTATTAATCCTTATATTGGTTAAGTATTCAATATAGTTTTCTCCTGTCTTATCTCTAAATAACCTGCTCAAATAATTAGGACTGACACAGATTTCTTTTGCTAATTCTTCCAGCGAAATGTCTTCATTATAATGATCTTCTATGTATTTTTTAGTTTCGGTAACAAGCTTATTTTTACTTCCTTCTTCTTGTATAGAGCTGCTCTTACACAACGCAACTATTTTACTTCTCATGTAAATATCCAGTTCTCTAAAATTATCTATGCTCAGCAGGTCGGTTACCAGCTCATTGCTGTTTAGACAAGCGGTATCCTTAGGCGCCATATGATTGAAAATATAAATAATCAGTTCAATCATATGAGATTTTGTATAGGCTATAGAGTGCGAGCATGCCTCTGCGATTTTTTGATACATCCCATCAAATAAACTAAGAGCCCCATCAACCTCCCCTTCCTTGATACACTCTGTCATTTCTTCCCTTACTTCCTGCGTACAGTTCTGTGTACTGATACTTTTATACTTATCAAGATTTCCGACATGAACGATACCGTAGGTATTGATACAAGATAATACTTTGATTGTTTCTTCATAAGAGGTTGAAATATGCCCAATCTCATAAACATTTCCTATACTTAGCTTAACTTCAATATCAAACTGACTTTGTATAATTTTTTGAAGACATTGGCTTATTCCTCTATTTTCACTTCCTGGAACAAACAATGTCATGCGGTTAGTCAGCAGCGGCCCAATAATACACTTATACTTGTATTTGATTTGATTGTTAATCTCTTCAAGCAGATCACTTTTAATGGCATTTAAATCTTTCATCTTAAACTCTAACGTGATGATAAAACCTGCTTGCGTTTCACAATCCAATAGCGTATTGTAGTCAAAGCTTTGTATATTATGAAAGATGATGGAGTAAATAAAGTTATGTTCCATATAGGAACGCATCGCCTCTAATTTCTCTCTTGTCTCTATTTTCTCCTGCCTATCTCCTCTTTGTTTGGCAAGGATGCGTTTTCCTTTCTCTATCGCTTCTATCAAAGCTGACTTATTCATGGGTTTGACAATGTATTCAATCACCCCCAAAGAAAGCGCATCTTTAACATATTCAAAATGCTCATAGGCCGATATGATAATAAAGATGATTTGAGGCAGATTCTCTTTTATCTTTTTTACTGCCTCTATCCCATTAATACCAGGCATCTTAATATCCATGAGTATCATATCTGGCTTAAATAAATCTGCTTTTTCTATAGCTTCTCTGCCGTTCCTGGCTGTTTCCAGTTCAATATCTCCATACTGTTTATCAATCGTATATTTAATAGAATCTACCATAATTTTTTCGTCATCACATATGATCAGCCTCATGTTTTTCCCCCTCATGTAACGGTAATAAAATATTAATCTTAGTCCCTTCCCCTGGTTCAGAAATAATCTCTATGACATCTTTTTTATCACTATATAACTCTAACCTTTCTACTACGTTGGACAGTCCAATACCTGTTGTATGGCCAATATGCTGCTTATAATCTTTCATGCCCTTTCCATTGTCCTCTACTGAAATCTGAGCGTAACCCTTTACCCTTTTAATAATAATGCTGATCTGACCGCCCTCTTCTTTGTCCCCTAACCCATGAATAAATGCATTTTCTACTAAAGGCTGCAAGGTAACCGCTGGGATTTTAGTATCCAAAATAGAGTCATCTACCTCTGTCTTAAATTCAATTAAATCACCAAACCGTGTCTTTAATAAATAAATATAACTATATACATACTCAAGCTCTTCTTTTATGCAAACAAAGCTATCCATATGTTTGAGATTGTATCTAAATAAATGTGAAAGTTTTTCTAAAAAAAGACTGGTTTTTTCAGCTTCTTCCATATTAGCTAACTGAACGCCTGCATTTAAGGTGTTGAACAAAAAATGCGGATTGATCTGAGACTGTAGTGCTGTCAGCTGAGCATTTTTTAAGAGATTAGACATGCTTAAATTATTCATTTTTTCTTCCATCAATCTGGCTTCTATTTCTGCTTTCAGGCTGATTTGAGCCATCGAATCCTTCAGATTATTTTTCATACTGTTAAAGGTTTTAGAGACCACTTGAAATTCCATATACTGACTGAGGTGAATATCTTCTACTTCCAGATTGCCTTTAGCAATCTCCTCTGCTTCTTCCTTTAATTTCTTTAGAGGCTCTGAGATGCTTTTGGCAAGGGCAAAAATAATAAGTGCAGCTAATAAAATAGAATCTATTATAATAATGCTATTTATTATTCTTAGCTTCGCTACATTTTTGGATAATGCCGTATACCTTATATTGTTATTTTGAAAGGCATTCAGGTTCAGCTCATTGATATATATTTTAATGTATTCATAAATCTTTTTAGCCTCATCATAAGAAGTGCTGTAAACTTCTATATTATTATTTTTACGGCCTTTGGTGGCTTTATCTGCAAGGTATAAATAGCTTTGTGTCATATTGGCAATGTCTTTAAAGAGCAGCTCTGTCTTATTATAAGAAGGCTTTTTCTCTATCGTTCCAATTTCTTCTTTGAGTTCTGATGAAATCATAATATACCTATCATAACTCATCGTATTTTTTGTTGACAGATAATAGAACAGTTCATAATTGACCTTTTCAACATTGGTGAGAAGATGTGAAAGTCTATGATTGTCGGCAAACATTTTATTCATCTCAGATGTAAAATTCTCAATGATAATAAAGGTATTTCCTACTGTGATAAACATAATGGACATAAACGCCAGAGAGTAAAACAGCAATCTTTTTTTGATACTGTCAAGTTTCATTCCAAAAGTCACTACTCTTCCCCTTCCCTCTTTTGTTCTTCTTCATACCGTATGTACTGGTCCACATTGTCTTCATTAATAATATCAATACTCTGATAGGCTTCAACTAAAGAGTAGCCAAAGGTTTTAACACTCATAAGGGATTCAATGCTTTTTGCCCCTACATCTCTAGGGTCCAAAATGATTGTGCTTTGTACAATCCCCTTTTTAATATATTCTAATATCTTTTCATCTGCTTCGTAGCCTATAATCGAAATATCTCCCACTTTGTAACTGTCGATGATTTGCCCAGCGATCCCCAATGTACCATTTGAACTGGTACATATAATCGTATTGACTTCTGGGTAGTGTTCCAAAAGTCTTACCAACGTGTTTTTCACATCTATTACATTATCCTTGTACTGGCTAATTGTAACCAGTTCTATATGGGGCTCACCAGCGGTTTCTTGCAAAAACCCTTTTTCTATAAACCCAATACTCTCTTTATTCCTGACCTCACTATTGACTAATATCCCTACTTTATTTTGTTTATGATGGGTTTTCTTAATCTGCTTGCCTGCCTCAATCCCCAATTTAAAGTCATCTATTCCTATAAAATTGACTCTCTTACTGCCTACACAATCTGAATGTATCGTAATAACAGGAATCCCATTAAAAAAAGCTTTATCGACTAATGCTGTAAACTCGTCGGTATTATAACCTGGCACGATAATCCCCTCCACATTAGATTCAATCGCTATATCAAAATATTTGAGGGTTTCTTGATACAAGTTATCTTTAATATAGATGTCTTCCAAGACAACCTGATGTTTTTTGCACTGCTCTTTGATAGCCGCACTGATATCGCTCCAATAAGACCCATCCATCCCATATAAAATCGCTACAAAATGGTAAGTAGGCCTTCCTTTTCTACTATTTTCCTTCTCCATAATCGTATTGAGCTGTTGGGTATAATATAGTGTGAAAAATATACATATTATAAGTATTGACGTTAAAATATAAATGATCCTGCGATATGTTTTTCCCATTTTATCCCTCTATTTATAAATTTAACATGTTATTTAATTCTATATTAATCTATCACATCTATTTTTACTATATATTTTTAATATTTCGGTCACTTTTTAGTTAGATTTATCATAAAACTTTTATATATAAGCTAGAAATACTTTTAAATATGGATAAAAAAAATAGGCCTAAAGGCCTATTTTACAAATTTATTGATTACATGATGCGGACTATCAAAATGCCCATTCACCCTCTTTGAGTATACAGAAAACTTCTCCTTGCTCAGTAGTAGCTTCTATGGTCATTTCAGCCCCTCCTACCATAAAGTCTTCATGGGTTATAGAGGTATTGGCGCCGACTTTCTCTAATTCCTCTTTACTCATTTGAGTGCCGTTTTCTATATTGATAGGGTAGCTGTTCCCTATAGCAAAATGACAGGATGCATTTTCGTCAAATAAAGTATTAAAGAAAATTGTATTAGAAGCTGAAACCGGTGAGCTATGGGGTACAATGGCTACTTCTCCAAGATAATGAGAGCCTTCATCTGTATCAATCAGCTGCTTCAGCATCTCATAACCTTTTTTAGCGCTGCACGCAACAATCTTTCCTTTTTCAAAGGTAAGTGTGAAGTCTTCGATGAGGTTGCCGCCGAAGTTAAGTGGTTTTGTAGAAGAAAGAATACCCTCTACACCATATTTATAAGGCATTGTAAATACTTCTTCTGTAGGCATATTGGCCACAAAATAGGTGCCTTTTGTGGTGTGTTCTCCTCCTCCTAACCAGATATGCTTGTCAGGCAGTTCTACCGTAAGGTCAGTACCCGGTGCTTTATAATGAAGCGTCTTTATTTTTTTGCTATTTAAAAAACTGCATTTTTGAGCTAATAAATCGGTATGGTTTTTCCATGCCTCTACGGGGTCTTGCTCATAGATGCGGGTTACCTGAAAAATTTTGTCCCATAAAAGTTCCATTCCTTTTTCAGCAGAGACTTCTGGAAATATCTTTTTGCTCCAAGGAAGTGTCGGAATAGATACAACACACCAAGGCACATCTGAATTGCTGATATATCTTCTATAGGTCTCTAGTGCTTTGCCAGCTGCCTTTTGTGCGATACTTATCTTATTAGGAGGAATATCTTTTAAAAGATCTGGGTCCCCTGCGCTGATACTAATAAAGGCTGTGTCTTTTTCTGCAAGTTCGGTATAACCTTGGGCTATCCATGCTGGATATTCTCCAAGGGCTTCATCTGAAGCATAGCTGTAGGTTATCTTTGTTAACTGCTCATCGTTATATTCTACAAACACTTTTTTAGCCCCTGCTTCATATGCACTTTTAGCTATTTCTCTGGCAAAATAAGCGCCTTCTATAGGTGTTCTAATCATCAGATACTGCTCTTTTTGTATATTAACACCTACTTCTACAATAAGTTTAGCATATTTCTTTAAATTATCCTCGAATTTCATCATTTTATCCTCTCTCGTATAAAAATACAAATACCTCTCTTAAGACTTATCTGCTGATAAACTGATTAAGCTTTTCATCGTACTGATAGCCTATGCCTTCTAATTTTTCCGCAATCTCCTGTATACTTTTGTTATAGGTAAGACATAAGTCTTTTAGCGACTCTGCCTCATCTCTTAACTTTGTATTCACTATACTTAACAATAAATAGGGGTCTTTTGTATCCAGCATACCTTCTTCCTTTCTTAAAATCGTATGGTTTTAAACAAAATTTAAAAGCTAATTTTTTATCCCCAGCTTCATATAGGATTTCACCTTATCTCCTATATTTTGTGCTGCATTTGAGCTCTCGTCAACAGGCAATAAGATCGTCACTCTGGTTCCTACCCCTTCGGCACTTTCTATATTAATTTTTCCTTGATGAAGGGAAATGACTCTTTTTACAATAGTAAGCCCCAAACCGCTGCCCTCATACTTTTCTCTGCTTTTATCTCCTCTATACATCCTTTCGAAAACGTAAGGCAAGTCTTCTTCTGCTATACCAAGGCCTGTATCTTCTATTACAATACTACATTCCTTGTTATTCTGAAAGGTTGTTACAGTAATTTCTCCCTTTTTATCTGTAAATTTAAATGCATTTGAAAGGATATTCATCCAAAGTTGTTTAAGTGAGTCCTTATCTGCCCACACCATAACATTTTGCGTCGCACTGTCTCTCATGGTATATTTTATTTTTCTTTCCTTGGCTACAATCTTAAAAGCGTCAAATACATCTTTTATGCTTTCATTTAAGCTCAGAGATTTCATCTCCATTTTAACGATAGTATCTTCAACATTTTTTAACATATCTAGGTTATTAAGCAGCTTACCAAAACGTACCACTTCTTTATAAAGCAGCTGCATTTGTTCCTCATCAATAGGATAAAACCCATCAATCATCGCCTCTAAGTTGCTTTGAAGAATATGGAGGGGTGTCCTGATTTCATGAGATACATCTGAAATCAATTTTTTTCTGATGGAGTCTTGATTTTCTAGTTTCTCTGCCAAATAATTCATGCTGTACCTAAGGGTCTCTATCTCCTTAATTTTACTCCTGCAATGATACCTTACATTAAGCTTACCATCTGCCAGGTCCATAGATGTTTTTGCTATGCCATAAATATGATGTGTAAATAATCTAGAGATATACAGTCCCACTACAACAAAACAAGCTAATATAATCGTTCCGCACCATAAAATGGCTTCATTGACATCTTTTTGAAACTTCAAATCGTTGTTAGCCAGCAGCGTTGAGGCATAATACCCTATTCTGGCATATCCCACCAATTGACCATTTTTGCTATAAACAGGCCTATCCTCAAAACGATACGGCAGTCTGTTAAATTTTGCATATCTGTCATCGGTTTCTTGAATCTTTTGCAAAAGCTGCTCGGGGGTTGTTCCCCATATCATTTCTTTTTCTGGCGTCAATACCGATATGGCAAAGTTACCCATATATGTTTCAACAATGAGATCTTCACCAATACTATGATCCCATTTATCCATCTCGTAGGCGTCTTGCAGTATCTCTACTATCACATCTCCTGCTTGCTTGATATTGGCTTCTACATAAAGCTCAAAGTGCCTTTGAATAGAGATATTAACAGCTAATGAAATAGAAAAAATAACAATCACACCTGCACTTACTAAAATACCAAATAATTGTTTGCGGATAGGAATCATACCATATCCCCTTCAAATTTATACCCTATTCCCGTCACTGTTCTGATATACTTCGGACTCTTAGTATCTTCTTCTATTTTTTTTCTTAAGTTTTTTATATGCACATCGATTGTACGGTCAAACCCATCAAAGTCTATGCCCATAACAGCCTCTATAAGCTGGTCTCTTGTAAAAACTCTTCCTGGCGAAAGTGCCAATTGATAAAGCAGTTCAAATTCATTAGGTGTAAGCATTACTTCTTCATTGTTTACCCTTACAATACGTTCTTCCAGATAAATTTTCAGACGCCCCTTATCAAAAATAAGTCTGTCCTTGCTCTCTTCTCTTTCTTTTCTCATTTTTAACGCATTTACCCTCGCAACAACTTCCCTAGGGCTAACCGGTTTAACAAGATATTCATCTGCCCCTATATCAAAGCCATCTATTTTATTATCTAAATTACCTTTCGCAGTAATCATAAAGATGTACGTATTAGAAACTTGTCTCATTTCTTTGCATATATCTTCTCCTTGTATATCTGGAAGCATCAAATCCAATAAAACAATATCTATTTTTTCACCATAAAAAACTTCTAGTCCTGCTTTGCCTGTATAACAAGTAAAAACTGTGTACCCTTCTTTTTCAAGGTATTTAGTCATAATATCTGCTACTCTCTGTTCATCTTCTATAACTAATACATTCATAACTTCACCCTTTTCACTTAAAATAACGATTCTACTTCTAATATACCACGTGTCTGTATTTATTATAAAACAATGATGTGAAGAAAATTCAAAGGTCTACCTTCAAACACAATAACTTATTTTACTAAGCGATTAATTGTTGATAAATTTTACTTTTTACTTTACAATAGTAAATATACTGGTAAGGGGGCGTTAAAATGAAATATTCATTTGATGATAAAGAACATTTAATAGATTTTATATGTACTGAAATAATCACTACAGCTGAAGCCACTTGTATACTTAATTGCTCTAGACAATATCTTGATGAGTTAGTAAGCAAAGGTAAAATTACCCCCATCAAAACAATTAATCGTGTAAGGCTTTATTGGAAAAACGATATCATGACTTTACTAAACAAAAAAAATAGCCATTAAAAATAGCTAGCTTCTAATAAAAGAAGCTAGCTATTTCCATTTCATCCAAAGTCTCTTTTTCGAGCAAGGCTTCTGCAAGCCTATTTAAAATATCTTTATGCTCTACAATAATTTTTTGGGTTTCTTTATACAGTTCTTGAATCTTTTCCATGCATTTATCTAAAATCATTTGATTGTCCAAATGTTCCTTGCCCATAATAATACTTACATTAATAAGTCCAAATTCTTCATCCATACCATATTTGACAATATAATTTTTAATGTACTCACTGGCCTTCTCAATATCATTGCTGGCTCCCGTGGTGATATTGTCCCTTCCAAATATCATCTCTTCTGCCGCCCTACCTGCTAAGCTTATCTTAATCTGGCTCAGTATCTCCGTTTTTGTAAGATACATCTTATCCTTTGGAATATTCATACTGAATCCGCCAGCTCCCTTTGTACTTGGGATAATAGTCACCTTTGTTACACTATGATCCGGTGCTATAAGTTTCGTGACTAAAGCGTGTCCAGCTTCATGAAAGGCTGTTATTTTTCTGTCTAACGGTGTAATAGAACTCCTATCTTTTTTCTCTTTACCAGCAATAACTGTATAAAAGGAAGCATCTATATCATCCTTGCTAATGACTTCTATATTATTTTTAGCCGCTAAAATAGCTGCTTCATTTAAAAGATTCTCAAGCATTGCTCCTGTAAAATAAACAGTTTGTTTTGCAAGCGCTTTTGTATCTACGTCATCCGCCACAGGTTTGTTGTTAAGGTGCAGCCTTATAATCTGCTCTCTTGCATTGATATCTGGATAACCAACTTCAATATGTCTGTCAAACCTCCCTGCTCTTAAAAGAGCATCATCCAGCATATCGAGTCTATTGGTAGCCGCTATAATCACAATGCCTTCATCCTCTTTAAAGCCTGACATCTCTGTAAGAAGTGCATTAAGTGTCTGATCTTTTTCATCGTTACTGTTATTGGCATTTTGACTTCTCTTTTTACCTATCGCATCTATTTCATCAATAAAAATAACAGCTTTTTTATGCTTGCGGGCTTCTGCAAAAATCTCTCTTACTCTCCCTGCTCCTACCCCTACATAAAGCTGCACAAAATCCGAACCACTTACAGAAAAAAAGGCTACCTCTGCTTCTTTAGCAATAGCTTTCGCCATAAGTGTTTTACCCGTACCAGGCGGACCATAAAGAATAATACCCTTAGGCATTCTGGCTCCCATTCTAGCATACTTTTCAGGTGCTTTCATAAAATCTATGACATCCTGAACCTGATCTTTGGCTTCCACATTTCCAGCTATACTTGAAAACCCTTGGGTCAGCTGATCACTTTGTACAGGGCTGGCAGCAAGACTCATCATTCCTCCAGTGCCTCTTTTTTTTGCAGTTTTAAATACAAAAATAAAAAGGCCTCCAAAAAGTGCCGTGCTTAGTATATATTGAAACATATAAAGCGTATTACTGGTATTTTCCAAAACTTCAATACCATTTAAAAGTAATTTTTCCTTAAATCCTTCTACTCTCGGATTATCGGTAATATATGTAGCTTCATCTCCTACACGTTTAAATTTTATTTTAGCTTCACTGCTTATTTCAACTTGTTCAATTTGTTTTTCATTAATCATCGTTAAAAATGTTTTATAGTTAACCTCAGTGTTTTTGGAATGCTTATTGAAATAAATACCGATAACCACGGCAATTACCACGATCCCAATCAATCCGTATTTTAAATATTTACTCTTTACCGTCTGCATCTTTATCCTCCTATCATGAGATAACTCTCTACACTTTATAATAGGGGGTATCCCTTAAGTGCATTATACTTTACCTTGTATATAAGTGCATTAGTGAGTATCTGGTAAAAGGACAAAAAAAAGTGGAGAAAGACGACGGGTCTTTCTCCATGAGAGAAGGTATTTTATTCTAGGGGTAGCAAATAATTTCATATTTGCTGTAACATCTGGGGGAAGTTACAAACATATTATAGCAAGGATTTCCGATTAAGTATGCCCTAATTTTTTTCTTTTTAAAACTGTATTTTGTCTAATGTGCTATGGCATCCATTTTGTTTAGTAATAAATAAAACAGATGCCATTTAGCCCAACTTGTCTTTTGTGTATATTGCTTAAACTTCTTTTTCCTTTTAAGCATCCCAAATGTCTTTTCTACATTTCATACATTTTACGCCTGTTAACATACCTTTTTTTATAAATATTTTGTATGGCCAAAAATCTTTATTTTTTAATGATATTTTTTGCCCCTGAGTACATCCCCACTGAACTAAGCCCCATATAAATTCCCATTAAAATCCCTTGCTTATAATCTCCTTCTGACAAATAAATAGTTCCCAGTAAAATCCCCAACCCCAGTGCAGCTATTGGACAAAATCTCTGAGGCAGCCCAATGTTTTTCAGAACCTCAACTATGCCTAAAATAACAGGTATAAGCATAATACCATATGATTCAATATTCATATTTCTCCCCTCTTTCTTTATTGCATATATATGACTTATATTAAAGGTATATTCTTCATTTGCCTCCCCCTATAACCATCAAGAGATGTCCTCCTATTATCATTATGCCAGCAAAGGTAAAAAGGTGTTACAATTCTTAACGCATGACAATAAAGAGGATACTCCTAGGCATTATTGCCTTGAGTATCCTCTTTAATTTATACTATTTTCTTATACTTATTTGACTGCATATTCTTTTTGCGGCTTATTTCTTAGTACCGGTACTAAAAAGATTAAGGTTGTAATCACAGCTAATCCATCTGCTAGAGGTGTTGTAATCCAAGCTCCATTTAGTCCAAGTAGCTTAGGTAAGATAAGAACAGCTGGAATCAGATACACAAACTGTCTTGACATCCCTAAAAATATAGCCACTTTAGCGTTCGCTACAGATTGGAAATAAGCTGTTCCAAGTATATTAATACTTACAACTGGCAGCAGTGCAATAGTCAGTCTCAGCCCATTAATGGCCACGGGCATGGTTGGTGACTGGGCATTAATAAATAGTTGTATAAAGGGAGACGGAAAGAGCTCCAGCAGTACAAAAACAACTACCGAAAACAGCGTAGCTACTAAAATAGCCAACCCTATAGCTTTGTGTGTCCTGCCATGTTCTCCTGCTCCATGGTTATACCCTATAATAGGCTGTAACCCCTGCTGCATACCTAATACCGGCATTATAAAAATAGTCGTTAAACTATTGATAGCTCCCATAGCAGTGATTGCTTGATTGCCTCCATATTGCTGAAGTGCTGTATTCAAAAATGCCATAGCCGCACTTGTTCCAAGGGTACCAAAAAAGGTGGATGCACCCACTCCAAAAATAGCTCCAACTACCTTTAAATCAGGCATCAAATCCTTACGATGTACTTTTAACACTGCGTTTCCTCTTAAGTAATAACTTACTAAAATTGCAAACCCTAAAAATTGGCCAATAACAGTAGCTGCAGCAGCTCCCTGTACCCCCCAGCCAAATAGACCTATAAAGACATAGTCCAGCACAACATTGGTTAGTGCAGACACAATCATCGCTGTCATAGATAAGTTGGGCCTCCCCTCTGTGCGGACAATATTACTGAGTGCAAAAGCTACAAACTGAAAAATCATACCCACTAAAACAATACGCATATAACCGGCCGCAAAAGGTAATACCACTTCATCTGCCCCAAAGAGCTTTAGCAGTGTATTGAGATTCAAATTTCCCAAAACAAAAATAATGATTCCCGCCAACAGTGACAACACAAGTACGTTCGTAAAGACATGATCGGCACCTCTTTTATCTTTCTCACCCAACCTGATGGAAATAAGTGCTGAACCTCCCGCTCCTATAAGTCCTGCAAAAGCAAAAATCAGCATCATAAAAGGGAAGGATACCGTAAGTCCTGCCAAGGCATCTTCTCCTGCAAACTGTCCGATAAAAATACGATCTACAATGTTATATATAGCATTAACCAACATAGCTATAACTCCTGGAAGTGAATACTTCAAAAGGAGCTGTGCTATTGGTTTTGTACCTAATTCAATTGTCTTGTCCATAATAACCCCCTGCTAATAGTTTGATTTCTAACTATTAGAGTTTATACTAATTCTATATACTTGTCAAGTTGTTCGATTTCTAACTATTTTACTTTTTAAATACATTCTGTTATACTGAACTTAATCGTATTTCTAGGAGGGGTTTTTTATGCAACAGACAGATCAGGCCATTTGTAATATTTTTAATCTCATGCCCACTTTATCAGAGATCTTTTTTAAATCATTTGAAAAAACGATTACTTTTGCTCCCTTAAGTAAATCCCATATCAAAACGCTTATGTTTCTCCGCTTTGAAGGCACTGTTTCAATGACTCATATTAGTCAAAAAGTGGAACTTGAAAAAGGTTCATTTACGTCTGTTGCCCAGTATCTAATAGATTTAGGTTATGTAGAAAAAATCAAACTACCTAAGGATAAACGTATGACGCTTCTCACTCTCACCTCTCTTGGCCAGGCGATAACAGAGCGCATCATGAAAGAACATCACCAGCATATTGAAAAACAACTAGATAAACTGAGTCCAGAAGAAAAAAATGTATTCTTATCCGCAGTTGATCTCTTATTAGGTCTCTCAACCAAGCTTAAAGGTTAGGCTGATACAATAGTCGTTATTGTTTTAATCAAATCTTCTTCTCTAAAGGGTTTTACAATAAAAGATTCTGCGCCTGCGATAATAGCCTCCTTAACCAGACTCTCCTGTCCCATTGCTGAAACAATAATTATTTTAGCCTGTGGTTCTTTTTGTTTGATTGCTTTTAATGCCTGTATACCTGACATTTCCGGCATTGTTATATCCATTGTAACAATATCCGGTCTATATTCAAAATATTTTTCTATGGCTTCTTTTCCGTTTTCTGCTTCCCCTACAATTTCAAATTCATTTTTCTCCAGCATTGTTTTAATGGTTAGACGCATAAATGCTGTGTCATCTACTATAAGTACTTTTGGCATTAAAATCCACTCCTTCATAACAAAACTTAATTTTTAGTTCAATTATATTATTCAAAATTATATTATATACTTTTTTATTTTGAATAATATAATTCTCCCTATTATACCATGTTCTTGCCTATTTTTATCATTTATTGTATGAATAGTGTTTTTTTTAGCTTAAATAGCAGATTTTAGTCCAAAAAAGTACGCAACTATTGATAAGAACATGCCCTTTTCTCTTTCCTATTCGACAATTAAACCCAGTCTACCCATAACATCAATAAATTTATTAATGTCTATAGGTTTAGAAGCGTATGCATTACACCCGTATTCAAAGGCTGTTTGGACTACCTCTGTTTCACTTAATGCAGTTGTCATCATAATTTTTGCTCGCTGTTCTTCAGCAATACTATTTTGTACTTCAAGATCTCTAATAACTTTAATCACCTTTATACCATCTAGCTTAGGCATCATGATATCTAGGCAAATTAACTCATAAGGTTTTTTTTCCTCAAGAGCCATCATATAGGCCTCTATAGCTTCGAGCCCATCTACTACCAAATCACACTCACCATATTTTGAAAGCATTTTATTTAAAAACTTTCTGCTCACTAAATCATCTTCTGCAATTAAGATTTTTAACATTTTATTAACAGCTCCTTTAGTCTCCGATAGATTCTTTATACCTACCCAAAGCATCTTTCAGCTTCACTAAGTATTCATTAATTTGTTCAAGATCACCTCTTCTAGAAGCAAGTTCTATTTTGAATGTCATATTTTTAAGCTGTTCAACCCCCATACGTTCAAATAATAGCTTGATTTGATGGGCAAAAAGTTCTATCTCATAGATATTTTTATTATCTACTGCCTGGGCTAAGTGCATAAGATAGCCTTCTACATTTTGAAAATAG
The DNA here is from genome assembly GCA_029239935.1 of Clostridia bacterium. The sequence continues at coordinate 40,229 of JARBTY010000011.1, forward strand.
TTGATCTTTTCATTGGTTTTGAT
>JARBTY010000110.1 GCA_029239935.1 Clostridia bacterium
CTCAAAGATTAGTTATATGTGATACGGTTTATTATTATTTATTCTAAAATTATTCTCTTATAAATACCAATAACCCACGAATTCTGAGTAAATTGTCAGAAATTCGCGGGTTATAACCATGGAGGTGAATCGCACTGATTCTATCCACTATAAACTTACTACTGCGCCAGGTAAAATGTGGGTAACTGCTTTGACAACTCTAGCCGTATTTCTTATGTTCATATTCTAGATTGCAAAAATAAGATTTTAGAATCATTTAGCAAGCAACAATTTCCTTAATCATAAACTCTTTCCCGCATAATATCTCCCAGTGCTTTCCCCCGCACTTTGGACATGTATTATTATTCTTAATGAGATTAAAAACCTTATGACACTCCTTGCAAATAGCATTGCCTGGTAAAACTTCAATTTTTAATTTTGCCTCTTGTAATATGGTACCATCCACTGCAGCAGGATAACAGGCTTCAATATATTTCGGAATCATGGATGAGAGCTCACCAATTTGAAGAACTAATGTCTGGATTTGTATTACGCCATTTTTTTTCGCGAAATTTTCAACTGTTTTAACGACTTCCATCAAAACTCCCACTTCATGCAAATGAATTCACCTTCCTCTTTTTTTTGAGAAAAACTTTTTCACATTTTTACTTGCAATTTTTCCTTGACGTTTGATAACATGTTTTATAACTATAGGTTTCATATCTTTAAAATCCACACCAGCACTATCGTATTTTCTTACCAGTGAAATGGCATCAAATTTGCATTTTGTAGTACAAACTCCGCAGCCTACACATTGGTACTGATCTACATTCACTGCGCCGCAGCTAAGACAACGTTCAGTTTCCTTTTTTATTTGTTCTTCAGTAAAGGTCGTACGCAAATCCTTAAAGGTTTCTTTTGATTTGCTTCCCTCCACATGAAGTGCTCTTTGCCTAGGTAACCTATCATAGCCGTCCATATTTAAATTTTCTTTATCAAGTGCATGATATTCTCTTTCACGGCTTATTGTCAGGTTATCTCCATGAATATAACGATGAATTGAAATGGCACCTTGCTTTCCTAAAGCAATAGCATCTATAGCAAACTTAGGACCTGTTACAGCATCTCCGCCGGCAAATACATCTGCCTCACTTGTCTCGAAAGTGATTGGATCAGCTTTTATTGTCTGATTTGGATTTAATTCCATTTTAGAATCCTTTAACAATCCGCCTAAGTCTATTCCTTGACCAACTGAAACTAGCACATTGTTTGCTTTAACAACCTTTGTTGTATTTTCATCGTATTTAGGATTAAATTTTCTATTTTCATCGAAGACAGAAATACATTTTTTAAATTCCATACCGACAATACGTCCATTTTCATGAAGCATTCGTTTTGGACCCCAAGAATTGTTGATAACAATTCCTTCTGACAAGGCTTCTTCAATTTCTTCCTCAAGAGCAGGCATTTCTTGTCTACTTTCTAAACAATACATATCTATTTGCGTGGTGCCAACTCTTTCTGCCGTTCTGGCAACGTCAATAGCAACATTTCCACCACCAATAACAAGTGCTGGTCCTTCTATTTTCACTGCTTCCCCTAGACTGACTTTGCGTAAGAAATCGACACCCGTTATGACACCTGCCGCCTCTTCGCCCTCAAGACCTAGATTCTTACCTGTTTGAGCGCCAATTGCTACATAAAAGGCTTTATAGCCATCCTTTCTTAACTCAGGAAGCGTAACATCCTTGCCCACCTCAACGCCTGCTTTAAATGCTACACCTAATTCCCTCAAAATGTCTATTTCCGCATTGACCACTTCTTTTTCTAGTCTAAAGGATGGAATACCTAGTGTTAACATACCACCAAGCATTTTTTGCTTTTCAAAGACGGTTACCTTATAGCCCTGAACTGCCAGAAAATACGCGCAAGAAAGTCCGGCAGGGCCGCTGCCAATTACAGCAATTTTTTCTAATCTTTCTGCGTTCTTTTCAGGTACAAATCGCTCCTTCGCATTTAAGTCCTGATCTGCAATGAATTTTTTGATATCATCAACGGCAATTGCCTCATCCACACCCGCTCTTGTACAAGCATTTTCACACTTTCTTGGACAAATACGTCCGCAGATTGCAGGGAGTGGATTTTCTTTCCTAATAAGCTCTAATGCTTCTCTATACCTACCTTGAGATGCCATCTTGATATATCCTTGAACTGCTATGTGGGCTGGACATTCAGATTTACATGGGCTTGTTCCACTTTCTTCAACAACCCTGCGATGACGATACTCAAAATTCCATTTATCTTTTCCCCACTTCGTATCCTGTGGTGTATCTTTTTCCTCAGGAACTTCAACCGGTGTCTTTGTACATAAATTTTCTCCTAGTGTTGCCGCATTGGTTTGGCAATTTTCAACACACTCTCCACACGCAACACATTTATCTTTATCAACTACTGCTACATAATTTGACCTAGACCAATCAGGATTTTTATATAAGGTTGTATTTCGGAGTCCAAAGCAAGAACATCCGCAGCAATTACAAATGGCAAGCGCATTTCCTGGCCCTGATAAATTGGGTATAGAATGTACCATCCCTTCTTTTTCAGCTTGCTTGCAAATAGTAATAGCCTCTTCCCTAGTAATTTCTCTGCCTCTTCCTGTACGAATATAAAACTCAGCAGCTGGTCCAAGCTGAATACACATTTCTTCAACCGTATGCCCACAACCCTCACCGATAATTCTCATAGATGTGCGACATGCACAATCTGCAACAGAGAAAACCTCATGTTTATTAAGAAGGTATGCAATTTCCTCATAAGAAGCTCTTCTTGTATCCCCCTCAATGGCACTTCCGATTGGGATAACTCTCATTACTCCAAGCCCTATTGGAATGTTGCCTGCCATTAATCCACCTAATGTTCTTGTATATTCTTCAAAACACTCAGCAATGACTGGATACTTTTTAACATTCTCTTTGTTTGCAACCATGTATTCCATCACACCGGGAACATACAGCTCTAGGAAGTATTTATCCTCACCATGTTCTTCTTCTAATTTAATAACACCATCAACTGCCATTTTAAATAGTATTTTCTCTACTTCATCTGCTGGTTTGCCGCAAAGAGCAGCTATTTCCTTTACACTTTTAGGTTTACGAATCTCGAGCTTAAGTGCTATTTCTGCCATTTCCTCTGTAACAACTGGCTCTAGAATTCTATATTCTGGGTCTGTTGGTTTTACTTTTACTATTCCACCAGTAATCGCAGCAGCAATCTTATTGGCCAGTTCAAGTACTTTTTTCTTTACCATATTCATGACCTCCCCCTTTTAACCCCATTATGGTACTATTTTTCGTTCCATTTTTTCACTTCTGTACGTATCCAATCAGCCCATTCATCAATTCCCTCTCCCTTTTTAGCAGAGATTGGGATAACCTTGATATGAGGGTTCAATTTTTTTACACACTCTTTTACTGCCTCTAAATCAAAATCAAAATAACCTATTGCATCCATCTTGTTAATTAATAAAACGTCTACAATAGAAAACATTAAAGGATATTTTAGAGGTTTGTCATCTCCCTCCGGTATACTTAAAATCATCGCATTTTTTGATGCCCCAGTGTCAAATTCTGCTGGACATACCAAATTTCCAACATTTTCTAAGATAACACAATCAACGTCTTCTGTTCCAAGGCCTATTAAACCTTGCTTAGTCATATCTGCATCCAGATGACACATGCCCCCTGTGTGCAATTGGATTACTTTTGCACCGGTCTTAGAAACAGCCTGAGCATCCACATCTGAGTCAATATCTGCTTCTAGAACACCAATACTCATTTCATTTTTCAAAGCTTCAATAGTTCGTAAAACAGTTGTGGTTTTACCGGAACCTGGCGATGACATGAGATTTAGTAAAAAGGTCTTGTCTTTTTTCAATTCAGTCCTAAGCAAATCTGCTTGCCTGTCATTATCTTCGAAAACACTTTGCTTGATCTCAAGAACTTTAAATGTATCCATATTAGTTTCCCCTTTATTTGATCTTAAGTTTTGCTCTTAACCCTCTCTAACTTAGACTACATTACATGATATCTTTTTAATACCTCTTCAATAACAGTTCCAGAAATCTTCTTTAATACTTTCTTTTTAACAAAATTCAGAGGAAATGGTAATTTCGTATCAACAGGTTTCTTGCCATCCATCATCTTTACTGTCGAATCCAAAAGTACACGGACATCATAACATGAAGCAAAGACCTCCGGAACACCACGATCTATATCCAGCAATGTGTAAACTGCCTCCATAGCTGTTCTCACTGAATATTCCGTTGTAAACACGGTGTCACGTGGCGTGTCCGCAAACTGACCAATGAAAGCAAAATTCTCACTGCCATCTGGCACAACCTTAGGTCTGTCACCAGCTGTTCTTGGCATGAAGAATGCAGTAATATATGGCATCATGCAAGGAATAGATCTGGCAGATTTTGTAGCCATATCGTGAATCTCTGATTCAGGCACACCCATATGGTACAGCCATTCTTCTGTAATTTCCACGCCTGTACATTCTCTCATTGGTTTCTTGATATAATTTCCCCGAATTTCAGAGAATAAACCATATACCCAAACGACTAGTTGATCTTTTGGTTGTTCTTTAAAGTGAGGTTGTCTATTTAGCGTATAGCTCATAAGCCAATTTGAGTCTTTTGCAGTAATAATACCACCGGTAACAACCTTTCCGCTAAATGGGTCACGTTTGCAAATTTTTTCAATATATTTAGGAATTCTGTTATCAAGTGTGGTAATGGTGGCAGATTCCCAAAATGTTTCTTCTGTACTTGTGCAGAATTTATCAGGACGACCGAAAGCTGGATCTTGTTTCGCAATATTTCTCCAAAGCTGCCAGCACCCTTTTATAGAGCCATCAAACTTTGGCGCGTGGTTTTGATCGCCTAGAGTAGAATTTTCTGTGCAGCTTCCATTAGTAATAAAGAGTAAATCATTTTTAGTCAGTTCAATCGTTCCTTCTTTACCAGCGTGCTTAAAAACAATTTTCTTAGCAAGCTTTTTGCCCTTATGAATATCAAAAACAACATCTGTTACCTCGGTATCATATTGGAACTTAACACCATGAGCTTCAAGATATTTTACCATTGGCAGAATTAATGACTCATATTGATTGTACTTGGTAAACTTCAAAGCAGATAAATCTGGCAAGCCGCCAATGTGATGAATAAACCGCTGAAGGTAAAGCTTCATTTCAAGTGCGCTGTGCCAATCTCTGAAAGCAAACATGGTTCTCCAATAAAGCCAGAAGTTAGACTGAATAAGCTCATCTGAGAACACATCAGAAATCTTCTTATCATACAAATCTTCATCGCGCGTCATAAACAACTTTACAATTTCCTTAGAAGCTGTATCACTTAGTCCAAATTTCCCATCGGTATGCGCATCCTCACCTCTATTGATTGTTACTCTCTGCAAAGAATAGTTTGGATCTTCTTTATTAAGCCAATAAAACTCATCTAAAACCGAAACGCCTTCTGTCTCAATAGAAGGAATAGAGCGGAATAAATCCCATAAGCATTCAAAATGATTTTCCATTTCACGGCCACCACGAATAATAAAGCCTTTTTGATTGTCCTTAATACCATCGCAAGCACCCCCTGAAAGACTAAGTTCTTCTAGAATATGAATATTCTCACCCTTCATCTGGCCATCACGTACTAAAAAACATGCAGCCGCCAAGGATCCTAAGCCAGCTCCAACTAAATATGCTGATTTTTTATCCACGTCAACAGGTTTTAAAGGCCGTGCAAAGGCTTCATAATTTCCATTACTATAATACATCGTAAATACCTCCATCATTTTATTTATGACCTTATCAAAACTTATTCTGCAAGTGCTTTAATTTCCTTAAATGCTCTCAACTCTGTATAAAGTTCGCCAAGATAAGGATTTCTTTTTGTCTTAACGATTTTGTAAATCATATAAACAAACACTGCACTATTCGCAGCTAATGCTACGAAACTAAATGCAAATAGTACTGTTTCATTATAAGATGACGCGACAGCAAAAGCACCCTTGTCAATAAAGGCTGGGAATGTCTGTGCAAACATACACCATATAGCCAGTGTTTGGGCGCGATGCTGCAGCCATGCGCCTTTCCCCACTGTAAAAGCACAGAGCGTTGGTGCTAATAACAAAGCAAAACCGCAATACCAAGCATGACCTGGCAGACAGTTATAGGTATAAGCAAAATTCCATAAATCATAGGCTATAATCCAAAACCGTAGCATATCAGGCCATAGCATATCTTTGCTACTATCCTTAGCTGTGTGTTTTCTTATGCAAATGCCAAGCCATCCAGTTATAGTGATGATGTTCAAGATACCTGCTATGCCATTCATGAAATTCCAAGAACCGCCAAGTACATACATGGCTTCATCTGCTAAAATCCCTCCCCCATGATACTGTACACCAACCTGGAAATCACGGATTACTGCCTCCAGAATGTTGATAGCAAGGATAAGCGCTGGGAAACACAAAGCCCATTTTTTATCAGCTAATCTCCATTCTTTACCTGTCAATTTATTTTTCCATTTAACATGCCTGATGCACCAAAAACCTATACATCCAGCGGTAGAAGAATACACCTTCGCTAAATGAAACCAGTCTGTATAAGTTGTATCTCTTAATACTGTAAACCATACTATTGAAAGCGCTGTTGGTAAAACAACAAAACTAAAAAAACCCACATACTTAAATCTACGAGCTACTTCATTAAAACCAAAAAGTGCTATAAAAACAATAATCCAAAAACCCCATACCCTTAATGCCGATGCCCCTTCGGCATAATTAAAAATAAACATATTATATCCCCCCTCATATAAACATCTAGTGTTTTATAAGCCTATTGTATAATTTTAGTCAAACTCTCTTCAATAGACAAAAAAACGAAAGTGTCTATTTTGCACACTTTCGCTTATCTAAAATAATGATTCTTTTATTTTTTCTTTTTCAAATGCAACAACTGAACGGGGAATACTTCCTGTTATCATGATTAAAAGGTTTTTAAGGATAATTTCTGGTTCCTCTTCCATGCCTTCACTTACCCAGTCTATAATGAGCCCATTAAACACATGCCTATAAAAATTAACGATGAACTGATAGTCTTTATCCTTTAATTTTACTGCTGTTTTTTCAACACATTCATCCACCACATCCTCCATTAATCTGGTAGAAAGATTCGTAAAGTAAGTATTAAACTCACCCCAATAAGAAGAGTTGTAGACATGCAAAATCATTTTCGAATTTTCCTTCAGATAATTCATTGTAGCCAAGAATCCGTCACCCCAGGTTTCAAAGGTTCTGTTTTGTGCAATCTCTTTTGATAATTCTTCAAAAAACACAAATTTAAAAACATCCATGATATCAGTAAAGTGATTATAAAAAGTCTGCCTGTTTACACCACAATGTTCACAAACTGCCTTCACTGTAAGCTTGTCTATAGATTTCTTGTTTAATAATTGTTTAAATGAGTCAATTATTGCAGCTTTAGCATTGTGTTTCATAACCTCTCCCCTCATCTTGTTCACCCATTTTATATAGCTCTATTCTATGAAAGGTCTTTAATGCTCATATTATATCACATTAATATTAAATTTTATAATATTTCATAATATTATAAATAAACTTCAAGAATACTTTTATTGTATAGTAATGATTATAAAGCAATAACGCCTTACAACTCCTTGTAAATCAAGAAATTGTAAGGCGTCATTTGTATGTGCCCTTATTTATTCAAATAACAAGTAACGCAATATACTTCTCCATCTTCATTATTGCTAGATACAAGCTTCAATTCTTTACCACACTCTACACATTTTGAAATGATAAATTCCTCTTCTTCACACTCACTCATATAATGGTCACAAGTTAATTCGCATGTATCCTCTTCACAATCCGAACAATTCTCAGATGGAGACCCATATTCACATTCATATTCTTCAGCGATACCGTTTTTCTCAATATCATTTTCATCAATAATGCTTTTAAGATTCTTACAACTACTACAAATGCATTCACTCATTCTATTGCCTCCTCGAGTATTATTCCATATAATGCTTGTGGTGCCATCAGCAGATCTTTCTTAGACACCAAACCCTACTCATATAGTATACCAAAGTCCTGATATTCAAGCAATAAATGCCATTCTTTTTTCTTATTGTAGTACCAAACTCCAGAACCCTAAAATACAGATTCTAAGACCTCCAGCCTTGGAAGCGAAATACCAAACACTCTTTCATCAGCAAGTACATCCCTTGGAAAAAGGCCAGCTGACTCAAGATTAAATCAATGTAGCCTTGACCCTATCCAAAGAAAAGGAACTTGAACTAGATACCTAATGTCTTCAGAAAAACTTCCATTATTTCCTCGTAATTATTTAATGCAGTAGTATGAGGATTATCTTGTTTCTCGCCCAAGTAGCTTCTTAAACCGTGTTCTTTCAAAAAGACGTATTGAATGGGTGCAACAACTTGAATAGCAAGATATTTAATTTCTTTTTCCGATAACTCAGGCTTTATTTCTTTTAACAGACTCACAATTGTTTCTGGTGTACTAAAACGATTACTGATTATCTCATCTCTGATAAGTACACTTGTATACTTTTGATACTTACATACCACTATAGCCATAGCTTTCAAAAAGGTCCTCAGCTGCTGCTTGGGAGAATCGTTAAGATTTGATAATGTCTGAAAGGCTTCAGCAGCAGCCCCATCTACTATGGAAGAAATGGCTGCTACGATTAAGTTCCACTTGCTGCCAAAGTGATAATTAATCAGTCCAGTAGATATATGTGCTTCGTATGCGATTTGTCTAATCGTTAACTTTTCGACGTCAAATCCGTCATCTAGAAGGGCTATGACCGATTTAATCAGTTGCGCTTTTATTTCTGACATATAACCTCCTTAAAATGCGTTTCTGAAAAAATGCTTTATAGCTTCAGAAATCTCCTTATGATGGCTGAAAAACATATGTCCACCTTCCTTAAAAGAAAGCAAAGCAGCATTTGGAATTTTTTCGTGCGTATATTCAGCATAATAAAATGGCTGCAACGTGTCATCTTCAGCATGAATCACCAATGTTGGCGCTTTTATCTCCCAGATTGGATAATCTTCAGGTGACAATTCTTTAAATTGAATATTTGCATTAAAAATCCCTTGTTTTCTAAGCGAAATAGGATTCATTATTTCAAAAAATTCTCTAGCCATCTCAATTTCATCTGCTGTCATTTTTTCCTGAACTTCTTTAGATACTCCGAGTACATTCAGCAGATCTGACTGGATATACTCTGTAATCATCCAAAATAAAAAATCATTATCAAATATCGTTCCAAAAACGATTGACTGAATAGTTGTTAACTTGGGTGGCGTTTTACTTTTTGCACACATCATTGTAAGTGATTTCACACGTTCAGGATACTTTATGCTGAATTTCAAGGCAGATGGCCCCCCATCAGAGACAGCTACCACATGAACTTTGTTTATTCCCAATTCATCGAGTAAGTCCCTATACAGAGCCGCCTGATGATCCGG
>JARBTY010000111.1 GCA_029239935.1 Clostridia bacterium
AAAAAGAATAGTTTAATATTTTCGGTTAAATTGTAGATTCTAAATTTTAAAGTTTAAAATCTTCATTTGATTGTGTTTAGTTTTCAAAGTACAAAGTTGAAACGCTTGATTAGTATATCAATCCTGTTGCTATATGTCAACACTTTTCTTTAGCTTATTATGTGCTGACTTCATGAATTATACTAGATTTTATCATTATTTGTCAACCTCTTTTTATAACAATAGACTGCCTTTATTTTTTTCAAGCCACTCTTTGTCTTGTTCATAGTTCGGCAGTATTTCTTTTAGCTTTGCCAGCTCATTCCCCTTCTCCGCCACACTATTTAATTTGCATAATCCTCTCACTAAGAGATAATCAATGACACTAACCGGTACTGTACCTATCATTACATTTACAAAAAGTTTATGGTTGTTTATCTCAAATAATAGGTCTTCCTCTTCTTCTATTATGATTTCTTTAGGCACCTCTTTGAATAGTTCGCCATATAACTGCAATCTTTCTTTTATTTTTATATGAAGCTTTTTTTGATACCACATAACTAAAGCTTTTTTGATTAATTTTTGATTCTCTGTATAGGTTCTGATTACAAATTTTCCTTTTATGAGCTTAACCTCCATAGGCACGGTGTCATCATCTTTAATAATCTCTACACCATAATGCTTTCCTAAATAGACAACATCTTCTGAAATCTCCTCTTTCTGTCTTGCCCGCAGTTGGCTGTTTAGTTCCGTTAGAATCCAAGGTGCATGACCTTTTACTTTATCCATCACCGTTGCTAGAGACGTTCCTAATGGTGCGCTGACATTCACTTCTCCTCCTCCGCCAATATTAATAGATATTGCTCTTATCTTTTTATATATCAGATTATAATCTATTCTTTTCTCCTTGTATTCAAAACTTAGTTTCATGGCAGCCCTCTTTAATAAATGTATTTTAACTTGTATGTCATTGATACTTACTAGTTTTGTATTTATGTTTTGATTATATTCTTCATTAAGGGAAATTTTTTTAATTTTGATTTTCCTTTAATATTATTTAGAAACTAATCTTGTTTTGTATTTATCAACTATTTATAATATGTTATAATAAATAAGAATAGAGTGAGGAAGGGGATTATAATGTGTATTCATACCAGTGAACTCGAAGCCTTTCAAATACTTATAGGTAATATTCTTATACGGAATAAGAGTATTTTAGACCAAACGACCAAATTGCAAGATGCTTGCACTCACCTTTGCAGAACGATTTCAAAGGCTGCTACTACTTGTGGTTGTATTACTATCGATGCTACAAAACAGCCTTATAACTTTTCCGAAAACATATCTTTAGATGAAATTAAAGATTTGATGCATACGCACATCAATGGGCATTTATGTGAAGATTGTCAGGATCTTTTAGAAAAAGAACTGGGCCGTGTACTTTTTTACAGCGGTGCCATTGCTAATACATTTGATATATCATTATCTGATGTACTTCAAAAAGAAAAAACACGTACTGAATTACTTGGTAAATATTCTTTAAAATAAACTTATTCAAAACTGGCTGCTTTCTATAAAAAAGTAGTCAGTTTTTTGAATAAGTTTAAATAACGTTTTATAGCGTAACGGAGGACTTTATGAACCTAAGACCAAGAGCAGCAGCTATCATTATCAATTCATCCAATGAACTGCTTGTTTTAAAACAAAAAAATCCCTATACGGGATTTGAATGGTGGACGCTTCCCGGTGGCGGAATGGAAGCCGAAGAAAGTGTTATTGATACGATTGTCCGCGAAGTATTAGAAGAATGTAATGTGAGATGCCGCCCAACTAAACTGATTTATGTCAGTGAATATATGGACTATAGCATTGATACCCATCATTTAGGTATGTTTTTTCTAACAACCATAGATAATATTCAAGATTTAAAAGCAGGATGTGACCCTGAGATTGAAGAGCAATATATTAAAGAGTGCCGATTTATTTCTGAAATGCAATTAAAAAGCTCTAGCATTCCTATTTATCCGCCTGTATTTAAACATCAATTTTGGGAAGATCTAAAAAATGGCTTTACCAATCATGAAGTTTACCTTCGTGGAAAAATTTCAGAATAAGCTCAACTGTTTTTTTTCATAATGTCCCTGATAAGCCGAAACAATATCCTTCATTTTATAAAGCATACCTAGTCTTTCGCACTCTTCACCCAATACTTTCTGCAGTCTTTTTGCCCGTGGTGAAGAACATGCGTAACGGTTACCAAATGTTTTGATATAGTCTTCTTTTAATGCCTGGTCTGGAAACAACTGCTCTAGCTGGTCATAAAAGTAGTCCCTTTGATTTTGTCTCAGTGTAACGCCCATACCATAGGCAAAAATGAACTTTGCACCACAGGTGTAAGCCTGTCGTACGACCTCTAAAATGTTTTCTTCTGTGTCATTGATAAAAGGCAAAATTGGCATAAGTAAAACCCCTGTAAAAATATCCCGCTCTGAAAGTCTTTTTATAGCCTCAAAACGTTTGGAGCTTACGCAGACATGGGGCTCAATTTTTTTACTTAAAGCATCGTCAAAGCTTGTGATAGTCATTTTTACAAGTGTCGGGGAATGCTTTTTTATGTCTTCTAATATATCTATATCTCTTACAATGAGATCACTTTTAGTCGCAATAGCACTTCCAAACTCATAGGCATTAATCAACTCCAGTGCATTTCTTGTCAGCTTCAAATCCTTTTCGAAGGGATTATAGGGATCGCTCATAGCTCCTGTACCAACAACTCCCGTTTTTGTTTTTCTTCTTAAGCCATCTCTTATCAGCTGCAGAGCATTTTCCTTGGCTCTTACTTCATCAAAATGCACAATATGATAGCAGCTGCTCCTTGAGTCGCAGTAAATACACCCATGAGAACATCCTTTGTAAATATTCATATTATAATGGATATTAAACCAAGTATTTGTGTTTGTATAACCCGATACAATTGTTTTTGCAGGAATATATTTCATAACAGTCCCCTTTCACTTCTGATTATCTCACTTTTCAGCTGACAACAGTATGTCATATTTGACTGTCTATTTGACTTCTATTGTAAAAGTGCACCTAACGCCTCACTTACATTGCTTACCCCAACAATTTTAATACCATTTACCTTTGGCATCTTATCTAAATTGGCTTTTGGCATAATACAGGTTTTAAAGCCTAGTTTAGCTGATTCTATCACTCTTTTTTCTGCCATTGAGACGGCTCTTATCTCTCCTGTAAGTCCCACTTCTCCAAATACTATGGTCTGAGGATTGATGGCTATATTTCTAAAACTAGAAGCTATAGCGGCTATAATGCCTAGATCAAGAGCAGGCTCATTGACTTTTAACCCTCCGGCCAGATTGACATACGTATCATGATTACCAAGATCCATACCAGCCCTCTTATCTAATACTGCAATCAAAATAACAACCCTATTATAGTCTACCCCTGTAGCTGTACGTCTTGGCATACCAAAGCTTGTAAAACTTGATAAGGCCTGCACCTCAAGGAGCATAGGCCTTGTCCCTTCCATTGTACAGCTGACTATAGAACCTGATGCATTGGTTGGCCTGCCGCTGAGCATGATTTCTGATGGATTAAGAACCTCTTTTAACCCGATATCTGCCATCTCAAATACACCAATCTCGTTGGTTGAACCAAATCTGTTTTTAACTGCTCTTAGTATCCTAAATGAGGCATGTCTCTCCCCTTCAAAATAAAGTACCGTGTCTACCATATGCTCAAGCACTCTTGGCCCTGCTAAAGACCCCTCTTTCGTAACATGTCCTACTATCATAATCGTAATGCCATAACCCTTTGCAAGGTTCATCAGCATATGAGTAGCTTCTCTGACTTGACTGACACTCCCTGGGGCTGAAGATACTTCTTCGCAGTAGACAGTCTGAATGGAATCAATAATGACTAGGTCTGGTTTTGTTGTCTTGATTAATGTCTGCACCGCATTTACACTTGTTTCAGATAAAAGCGAAAGGTTTGAGGTATGAACACCCAGCCTTTCAGCACGCATTTTGATTTGGGCAGCTGACTCTTCACCAGATACATAAAGTACAGTCTTATTTTGACTCCCAATGGTCTCGCATATTTGAAGCAGTAATGTGGATTTACCTATTCCAGGGTCTCCCCCAACTAATATAAGCGAACCCTTTACAATACCTCCTCCAAGTACCCGATCTAACTCCTGCATGCCTGTCGTTGTTCTATTCTCTTCTTCAATAATAACTTCATGCAATTTAACAGGCAAGTTACCTCCTGCTGCCGATTTGCTAAGCTTCGGTTTGGCCGTGTCTACAACCTCCTCTACCAAACTGCCCCACTCATTACATGAGGGACATCTCCCCATCCATTTACTTGCTTCATAACCACACTGCTGACAAATATATACTTGTTTTAATTTCGCCATATTCTCTTCCCTTCTCTCCAGTCTATCTATATGTTAAATAGGATTTATGTACGTCTCCACCATTTTATTATAAACATATATTGTTCCTAAAAATACACTCTCTTCTATAAAAATCATAGAAAATGCCAATACCACATAAGGTATTGACATTTAGTTTATCATATCTTTTAATTTTTAGGCATTATTATATTAAATACCGTACCTTCATTTATTTTACTTTCTGCCTGTATCGTTCCGCCATGGGCTTCTATAATCGCTTTTGTAATGGTTAACCCTATGCCTATGCCCCCCGTTTTATGGCTCCTGGATTTATCTGCTCTGTAAAACCGCTCAAAAATATGCGGCAAATCTAGTTCACTTATCCCAATGCCTGTATCTTTTATTTTTATTTCAAGAGTCCCGCGGTACTCTTTCACCTCTATAAAAATTTCTCCTCCTTCTTCTGAATACTTAATGGCATTAGATATCAGGTTATTAAATACTTGACTCATTTTATCCTGATCTGCATAAACTAAAACCGAATGCTGATCGTAGTTGACCCTAATTTTTTTGGCAAAAAAGTCATTTTCATAATTGTTTAAAAGTCTTATCAGAAGCTTTGACAGGTCAAATTCTTCTTGATGAAGCAGTACATTTTCATTCTCAACCCCTGATAAATCTTCAATACTGCCAATCAGCCGTCTCATCCTGATGATTTCATCATAACAACTTGAGAGCCTCTCTGTGTTCATCTCCCAAATTCCATCAATCATGGCTTCCATATGTCCCTGCACCGATGTCAAAGGTGTCCTTAACTCATGGGCTACATCTTGTGTCAGTTGCTTCCTCAGCTTTTCTTTGTTTTCTAGGGCTTCTGATAAATGATTAATCGTCTTTATAAGTGTATCAATCTCTTTGGTGCTCGAAACATCCTTTAATCTCTCTTTATATTTCCCTTCTGATAATAAAGATGCTTTTTGGGCTATTCTATTAAGAGGCCTACTTATCCTTAAGGACATGAGAATCCCTACCCCAACTGCTAAAATCAGTGATCCTATACCTATGATCACAAACAAGGTATTGAGTGCCTTAATAAATATCAGCTCTTCATCATTAAAATAATAGGGGCCAATATATCCTGTCGTTAATGTCCCAATCGTTTTATTGTTCACAACCAGAGGATATGATTTTTCTTGATAATCCCCTTTCCAGTTCTCAGAATAGCTATACATATTATTCCGCATCCCTGTTATCATAGCTTCACATAGGCCATTATTATGCCGTGACGCAGACCATAAGCTTTGACTGTTTTTATCCAAGACCTCAATAACCATGCCATTTTGCAGTGCATTCATACCAATTCTTTCTATATAAAGCACATCCCATACCTTATCTTCTTCATATTGCATTTTTATGAGTTTAATAATTTCACTGGTTTGTTTTTCCTGCCTGTTAATAACATAATCTTGGAATTGCTTTTTAATATATATATTGGCTATCAAACTAATAAGCCCTACAACAATCATAACCATCAGTATATAAGAGAGGGTTAACTTACTTTTTAGCGAATACTTCATGACTAATCACCCCCAAATTTATAACCAATACCACGAATAGTTAGAACATATTTGCACTCTTTAGGATCTGTTTCTATTTTAGCCCTTAGATTTTTAATATGAGAATCTATTGTTCTATCATATCCTAAGTAGTCTCCATCAAATGCTGCATAAATCAACTCTTCTCTTGTAAAAACTTTGTTTGGGCGCTTTGCTAAAGTCATTAATATTTTAAATTCACTTGGGGTTAGATACATGATTTCATCTGCTTTTTTAACAGTATAATCTATCTGGCTAATCTTTAAATCCCCTTGATTAAAAGATAAAATAGCTGATTGGGGCTTTTCTTCTGAAACTCTCCTTAAAAGTGCCTTAACTCTAGCAACCATCTGCCTAGGGCTAAAGGGTTTTGTCATGTAGTCATCCGCCCCAATATCAAGACCATTAAGAATACTTTCTTCGTGAGATTTAGCCGTTAACATGATAATAGGTACCTTGGATAGTTTTCTAAGCTCTTTACATATTTGTTCCCCGCTGATATCCGGAAGCATTAGATCTAACAAAACAAGATCAATATCCTGACTACTAAACAGTTGAAGTGCATCTCGTCCATTAAACGCCTTATAAACTTCATAACCGCTGTTAAGCAGATAGGATTCTATGAATTCTACTATTTTTTCTTCATCTTCGACCACAAGTATCTTTTTAGACATATGCTCCATCCTATTTACCTCTTATCAGTTTTATTAAGCTTGCAACAATCCATTCTTGCTTTTCCATATACTTCTTCGTTCTGCTGTGCAATTTTAAGAAGCAGCTTATTAATTGCTTTTTTAAGTTTTTTAAACATAGTTTACCCTCCTGTAGTATTTATATTATTAACTAGTATAAGCTCCTCCTCCAATCTTTTATTATGATTTCCATACAGTAAATAATGATTCATATTGAGCAAGTGCATCCCCTTGAACAACTATCTTTTCTTCATCCTCTGTTTTTATATTTTGTTCTATTGGAACTGGATTACAGCCATTTTTAACTAATTCAATTTGATCAATGGTAAATTGATTCCCACAGTTTTGGCATACAAGTACATTTCCTTCCTGCACATAATACCCCTTTCCTGAATTATTACAGGTCTGACAAGTATTAAGTGCCGTTCTAACTGTTCCGTCTGCTGCCCGCACAGCTAGGACTTCCATATAAGTGTCATTAGATTGGTAACCATAGAACTTGGCCTCTTCTGTAACATCAGACTTAATAATAGTTAGGTCTCCTCCAGCAACTGTCTGGGTATCCTTAATACGCGTCTCTGAAGTGTCCTTTTTACTAAATAGTGTAAATAATGTTATCACTGCAAAAATAGCACCTGCTATGATAATCGTTTTCTGATTTATAGTACTTTTAGAAGTTTTGTTATTTTTTTTTCTGTTCATCACGATTCTCCTCATCTTCAATTAACATACCATGTCATTATATCAAAGTTGTATGAATTTTTTATTGATAATAAAAAAATACACTTTATGATATGGTATAGACTCCATACTATACAATATCATGAGTGTATTTCATCTCCATCATCATTTTTTATAATCTACTTATTTATTTATTTTCTTCGTTAACTTTCTCTTTTTTATCATCTGAGCAACAGCTATGATTTTTTCCGCTTCTAAACATGCTTATCATCATGACGCCCATCATGATGGGACAAATCAAAGAGGATACGCCTGCTATGAGTTTATTAGCTCCTGCATTGTTAATTTGTAACAGGGGCAAAATACCTATTATTACTATAGGAAGTAAACAGCAAGCCCCCATCATGCCCATATGCTTCAAGGGGCCATGTCCCTTGAAGTTTTTATCCTTATCTCGGTTGTCGTTGTTATTTGAATGATGCATTAAAATCCCTCCTGATAAATGAATGATTCACTTATTGTTATTTTTATTCTGCTAATAATATAAGCATATCAAACCTTCATGGATTTTTCATGGATAAAAACATTTTAATTGAATCATTAATTCTTAATTACCTAAGATATTTTTCTCGTATTGTATCTATATCAATTGCCTCTAAATCATCAACTACTTCAATGATTCCTAAAAGACCTTTATCATTTAAAATAGCATATCCCCCCTCTTTTTCAGGACTAAACTGCACTTCATTAATGCCTTTTTCGGCAATAAATGAACTTAATTTATCTCCTTTAGCTGCATCCACAATAAGCCACTCACCTTCAGCATTGTCAAAACCACTTAAATCAAAGGTCAGCCTAGTTGTTTCTCTGTTGCCTGTAACAACTATTAAGGGCTGTAATTCATAACCAATCCCCTTAAACACTGCACTTTGATCTTTCCCATCGACTAGTGCTTTATGAATCAATGTTTCAGTAGAAACCTGAGAAATATCATTACCATAGATACTTGGTTGAACAGGCTCAGCTTCAGCATCTTCTTCTATCGGGACAGCACAACAGCTGGGCCCGGTACTTGCAGGCGGTATTGATGAATCAACTTTTGAGGTATCTACTGTATCTAGTTCATCTACAACTTTTATAACACCTCTTATCATACCCATCCAACAGCTAAAATTAATATCCTTACCGTCTGGCGTAAATTCTATAATATTTTCTCCGCTCGTTATTTTCTTTTGAATGTTTAATGAAGGTACAACAATAGCATTATTACAAGAATTTATTTGCTTTCCATCAATAATCCATTTAACAGGTATTCCCTTTTGGACGTAAAAGGCATTAGGGGTATACCCTCTATTATCTGCTGTCATATTAATGACTTGTACCCCATCCTGTAATGTTGCTTTTATAACATTATTATTTGAAGAATTATTTGAATTACTACCTAATACACTTTGAGTAGTAGCAGCAAGTGCCGTCATTGGATTAATATTGACACCTGCTAGTGCAAGTCCTCTATTACCCATAATAACTCCTAGAATAATAATAAGAATCCCACTGGATTTAAGAATTTTTTTAGTATAGCTTTTGCTTAAAAGCCCGGATAATGCACCAAATCCTAACATCAGAGGTACTGTACCTATAGAAAACATAAACATTGCTAAAGCACCATTTATCATACTGCCTGTACCTAGAGCAAAAAGCTGCATAGTTTGAAGTGGGCCGCAAGGCATAAATCCATTTAAAACGCCAATCACAAAAGGACCTTTACCTTGGCTTTTAGTTTGACATACAAATTTAGGCAGCCTTATTTGAAACCTTCTAAAGATATTAAACCCAGCCATATTAAAACCCATCATAACCATAAATACTCCTGCAACTATCTGAAGTGCAGCTTTTGTAAAAATAGAAAGTGAAAATACCGAACCAACTGCTCCTACTATTCCCCCAAGAATAGTATAGGACACAACTCTTCCCGTATTGTATAAAATAGCTGGTTTCATAGCTTCGAATTTGTTTTCATTTTCATTTGATAGGCTCTGAGACAACATAATCCCGCCGCACATCCCCACGCAATGCAAGGATGTAAGAACCCCTACCACAAAAAGAACTGCATATGAGGCATTAGCAAGCTTTGCTTCCATATCAAATCCACTGGTTTTTAGACCTAGTAATAGGATCGCCGCAAAAATAATCACTAT
>JARBTY010000112.1 GCA_029239935.1 Clostridia bacterium
ATCAAATGACAGATTAAATAAAAAACATGCAAAATAGTGTCCCTCTTTGGAATGATAGCATACGTTATTAGGGGAAGTACTTTTTGTACTATCACTATAAAACAAGGAGGAATTGAATATGAGTAAATGTAAGAAAGATTGTAAAAGAAGATCAGAAACAGTATTAGGTGGATGTGAACGCGAAGAAGCACTAGAAAGAGCAATTAGAGAATTGAGGCAAGGTAGCTGTAGAGGAGAAGATCGTTCAAGAAAGCATTGCTGTTCAAAACCTTGCTGTAGATAATTTAAAGGGTTTAAGAGGAGCATGTGAAATTATTTTTCTATGCTCTGCTACATATCATGAGAGATAACAATTTGACTTTTGAAAGGGTGAAATAAATGGAACAAGAAAAAAAGTGTAAAAGTTGTGAGTACTGGTGTGAAGATTATATTCAATGAGAGCATCCAGAACAGCGACAAGAAGAATGTGGAGAGGATATGGTTCCTCCTGAAAAAGCGTGTGAGTTATGGGAACCAAACTGTTAAGTAAAATGCCAATTTGTTAAGAGGTGTGCAAGGTGAGACTTAAGATGTTGAGTACCACGGTGAGCACCTTGCACTTATAGAAAAAAGATTATTACCGACGTATGGTATGTAAAGTAATAACAACTTATACGTGACAGATAAAATAATTTATTTATTCTCCATAATGAGTAAAGGAGCTTGAAAAATTATAACAAGCCCCTAAGGATTTCATCTAGAAAGAAGATCTTCAATTGTAGCAAGTGTATCTTTGGTATGAATCCTAAAGCGAAAGAATTCATCAAGCAATGAAATCCTTTCTATATCTGATTGAACGACTGATAATTGATAAAGTGTATTTAAGCTATTATTAATAAAATTAAGTGCATTTAGGAGAAGCAGGACATCTCTATTTCTATTGCCAACACTAGGGATAATATCGGAATACTCCATAACTCTATTTCTAAGCATCTTTATATTGTTACTGATAAGGGTAATAGTGCCTCTGAGGGTTGTGCTATTTATAGATGTATTATTTAGAGCGAATTGCGCTGTACCATATACCTGATTTTGTATCAATCTTATTTCAGTAACAAACTGCATAACAGCTATTTTATGCTCAGGGGGAGTTGACCCAATAGGAGTGGCTCCACTCACTATGTCAATAGAAGTAGATTCGCTTACTGTCAAAGAGGCAGCTAATTGCTCGGTTGCAAATGTAGAGATGATTAATAAAATACTTAATAACAATGATAGAGACTTATTTATTTTTTTCATAGTGCCCTCGCGTTATTTTAACAGTCTTCCTACTTAAGATAACCATTTTAAAAAAGAGTATGTATTTCTTTGTAGATTAGAGAAAACAACGAATTAATAGCAATCAAATTTAATCAAGATCACGAATGGCTAGATGTGATTAAGAACGTCTTAAATAGATTTAAGGGTACTGAGTACGAGAAGAGTATTAAATATACATATAAGAAACAGTATAGACTACCAAAAATATTGCATCTACTACATATAGACAAAAATGCTTATTACAAGAGAAAAGATGAAGCCATTGAATATACAGCGTATAAAGCAACTGAAAGAGGGCTGGTTAGACATTAATAAGTTAATAAAGAGCAACTGGTCCATAACGAAAGATTTATAGACCATAAAAGAATTTGCAAATACAAAAAAGCTATTGGAGAATTCCCAACAGCTTTTTTTCAAGTGGTTCTAAAGCATATTTCTGATTAAATCTTCAAATGTGTCCCGTTTTCTAATGAGTCTGGTATGACCGTTGGTTTCGATTAATACTTCAGCAGGTCTAAATCTTTGATTGTAGCATGAGGCCATGCTGTAACCGTATGCACCAGCATCTAATAGTGCAATCAAATCGCCTGTCTCGGCTGTTGGAAGCAGTCTGTCTTTGGCAAGGATATCGCCGCTTTCACAGATATTACCTACCACGGTAAAAGGAGAAAGGTCAGAGGATTTTTCTGTTTGAGAGTATAGTTCGATATCGTGATGTGAATCATACATAATAGGTCTTTGGATAATGTTAAAGCCTATATCACAGCCAAGGTAGTTGGTGGCGCCGTTGGATTTCATAGAAGTAACATGACCAAGTACGGCACTGGATTCACAAACAATATACCTGCCCGGTTCTATCTGGAACTGAACTTTTTTGCCATAAGAAGCAGCAAAGGCATGAAGCACTTCATCTAATTTTTGGCCAAGAGCCTGAATATCCAATCTATTTTCCCCATCTTGCTTGTGATAAGGAATTCCAAAACCGCCTCCAAGATCAATAAACTCTAAGTCATCAAATTCTCTGGCAATGCTTAAAATAGATTCAAGACTTTGAATATAAGGAGTAGCATCCATAAATAATGACCCAATATGTTGGTTAATACCTACTAAAGTCAGATTGTAAGTCTCAAGCAGTTTCTTGACTTCGTCAATCGTATCAGGGCTTACGCCAAATTTAGTTTTTTTGCCGGCTGTTACAACTTTTTCATGATGACCAGCACCTATACCGGTATTAAAACGAATAGCTACCTTCCCGCCAGCATTCAGCTCGCCATAAAGTTTAAGCTGATCCAGGGAATCCACACTGGTCGTAACACCTCGTTCGATAGCATAAAGCATATCTTCTTTTGTAACATTGTTTGGAATAAAGAAAAGTTCATCGCTGGTATACCCACTTTCAAGAGCAAGGAATATTTCGCCGGGGCTCATCACATCAGCATGCAGACCTTCTTCGCGAACTATTTTTAATAAATGGATATTAGTATTAGCTTTTATAGAGTAATGAGGAACAAAGTTTTCATAAGAAACTAAGTTTTTCATCTCGCGGCAGCGTGTTCTAAGAATGTTTTCATTATACACGTAAAGGGGACTGCCATATTGTTCAATCAAATTAAATACATCATTGTCACCATAAAAATTTGTTTCTTGTGTAAAAGTGCCATTTAAAGTATACATTACATCCTCCTTAATGATTGGTTAGGGTCATAATATCTAATTCTGTTATAAAAGATTCCCGCATGAGGCGAACAAGGGACTGATTAGTTGAATACAGACACTGTGAGCCTTCGTGGCTAAGATCCCCTGTAATAACAGATTGGGTATCAATAATCATATGAAATCCCTGAGGGGACTTCTTCCTGGTCCATAGGGTTATGTGAGGTCCAAGATTGAGCGGTTTGTCACACATGATTGTAATTTTTTTGGAGTAGCTTATAGCCATCAGCTCTTCTGTTAAAAGCTCAATATAAGCCGCTGTACTCAAAATATAAAGATGTGAATGACAAAGCAATAGGCTGTTCTTAATTTTAGAAAGTACATTATCATAACCTTTAATCGTTACATAAGGCTCAGAGACCTCTAGGCTTTCTGGAAAATGCTGCTCAAGCTCTATGATTGTTTGAGACATATCACGCTTTGCACAAAGAATAAGTTCTTCTTTAGAAAGGGGAACATACTTAGTAGATTCGCCTTCTGATACATGGCACTTACCTTTATCCTGCAAACTGTATAAAGCAGCATATACATTGGATCTTGAAATACCACTTAATTTAGCGACTTCATATCCCGTCAAATGTCCGTGTTTGCATAAAGTGATATACACGGTAGCTTCCAAGGGAGAAAAACCTATTTTTTGTAAAGCTTCATTAAAATTCATCCTATCACCTTTATAGTAGTATTATTTAGTACTACTATAAAACAGAGTAAAAAGAATGTCAAGATAGTATGTGATATTTAAAGGGAAAATGTTCATTAAATGCCAAATCATTGAGAGAAACGACTTTGGGTTGATGAATAACGTAGGTTTATAGGTTGTTGCTCTATACAAAACACAAATATCCCCTATAATATAAATATAAAGGGATTAAACCACAAATTTCCTACATATTTTATATTTATACTGTTAAAGAAAGGTGAGCATATGGACTTATTTGAATACATTAATGAAAAAAAAGGAAATAGTGAATCACCATTAGCTTCACGAATGAGACCTCAAAAGCTTGAGGAGATTGTAGGACAGGAGCATATTTTAGGATCAGATAAGCTGCTCTATAGGGCTATTTTAGCAGACAAATTACAATCTATTATTTTTTATGGCCCTCCAGGAACAGGGAAAACGACGATTGCAAAAGTTGTAGCCCATACAACTAAAGCTCATTTTATTGTCCTAAATGCCACAACATCAGGCAAAGCTGATATTGTAAAAGCTGTAGAAGATGCAAAAGTGCAGCGGTCTTTATCCGGTAAAAAAACCATTATTTTCATAGATGAGATTCATCGTTTTAACAAAGCACAACAGGATGCCTTATTACCCTACACAGAGGATGGGACACTGGTTCTGATAGGCGCAACAACAGAAAACCCCTATTTTGAAGTCAATAGGGCACTTATATCAAGATCTCTGGTTTTTGAACTAAGACCTTTAGGCATACAAGATATTAAAAAAATTATCAAAGAAGCAATCTATCATAAAGATAGGGGGCTAGGGGTATATAAAGCTGATATCACAGAAGAGGCGATGGACTATTTAGCTGTCAATACAAGCGGTGATGCCAGAAGTGCTTTAAATGCTATAGAATTAGCAGTTATGACCACTGAGCGTTCTGAAGATGGCATTATACACATCACGACACAAGTATTAGAAGAATGTATGCAAAAAAAAATGCTCCATTACGATAAAAATGGAGACAATCATTATGATATTATTTCGGCATTTATTAAAAGCATGCGCGGCAGTGATAAGGATGCAGCGGTTCATTATTTGGCAAGAATGATAGAAGCTGGAGAAGATCCTAAGTTTATTGCAAGGCGGATTGTTATCTGTGCCAGTGAAGATGTGGGCAATGCAGACCCCCAGGCACTCGTTGTAGCCACCAATGCGATGATGGCAGTGGAAAGAATTGGTATGCCTGAGGGACGCATCATTTTGGCACAAGCCACGCTATATGTTGCTTGTGCACCTAAGAGCAATGCAAGCTTTCTGGCTATTGACAGAGCTATGCAGGACGTCAGAACCAAAGATATAGGCGTGGTTCCCAATCATTTAAGAGACGGACACTACAGTGGTGCTAAAGAGATGGGACATGGTGTGGGCTACTTGTATGCACACGATCATCCCCATCATTATGTAGAGCAGCAATATCTGCCGGACAAACTCAAACATAGCATTTATTATGAGCTGACAGAAGAAGGTTATGAAAAACGTATTCAAAGTATGTTGGCAGAAAGAAAAGGTCTCAAGAACCTATAAACATTTTGATGTCTTTTACAGTAATACATTTGAGTATAAATAACATAAAGATATAGAAGAGACCTAATAAGGCACTGGCAGCAAGGGTAGCAAGTCTCAGAGAAAAGCCTTTCATCAAATAAGTATGATGGATATAGAGTGTGCATAGGGCACCAGCCGATGCAGCAATAATAGGTTTAACAATCCAGTTATTGAGATCTATGGGTAAATCGATGTTTTTTAGAACCTGCCACAAAAGCATGATGGTTACAAGGCCAGACTGTATAAGCAAGGCCAGTACAAAACCTAAAATGCCTTTAATGGGTACAATAGTTAATATAATACTGATACAGACTAAGGAGCCCAAGATATTGGTTTTGAAAGTTTGTTTTTGCATACCGAGGCCGTTCATTGTTCCTGTAAGAATATTTTGCAGATAAAGAAATGGGCATATGACAGCCAGTAGCTGCAGGAGTGTTCCTACATCTTCCATACCATAGCAGGCTAGAGCAATCTCTTTTGACAGGCATAAAAATAGACTGGTGGCGCCTATGCCAATCAGTGCAGAGAACTGAATGGCTTTTGAAATCATTTTTTGAAGGGTTAACTGATTATTACGTGCCACAGCTTCAGAGATAGCTGGAACTAATACGGTTGAAAGAGACATCGTTACCATTGAAGGAAAGAAAAGCAGAGGCAGCGCCATGCCGCTGAATTTTCCGTAAAGAGCAAGGGCGCTACTGGCATCCAGACCAAATTTTTGGAGCTGAATAGGGATCAATATGTTTTCAAAAGATTGCAAAGCTGAGGTCAAAAACCTATTGGCTGTAATGGGAATGGACAAAGCTAGCAGGGTATTAAAAGTTTTGTGATAAAGTAAAGTTGGCTTCCGAAGACGCAGAGAGCGTTTTTTGAAATAATAAGCTGCAAAGGAAAGTATAAACGAAAAAACCTCTCCTACGCACATCCCCAATACGCCAAGTGCACAGGCATACTCAAGACCTTTGGGGATAAAAAATCCTGCAAACAGATAGATAACGACCATCCTTGCAACCTGTTCAACAATTTGAGCCAGAGCAGATACAGACATCTCCTGCCGACCTTGAAAATAACCTCTGATGCAACAGGCAGCTGACATAAAAGGGATACAAGCAGCCAGTATTTTGAGAGAAAGGGTAGTAACGGGCTCATGGATATAATAAGTGGCAATAAAAGGAGCAAAAGTGTACAGAACTAAGGAGAGTATGACGCTTATGGTTAAAGCAAGTATTAAAGAGACTCTCAGAATTCTGATGGCATTACTGTGCTCATTTTTGGAAGTCTGTTCCGCGACCATTTTAGAAACAGCAAGGGAAATACCGGCAGAGGAGGCCGCCCATAGGAGCATATAAATGGGAAAGAGCAGTTGATAAAGCCCCATGCCTTCAGCTCCCATAATATTGGACATATAGACCCTGAATCCAAAACCTAAAAGGCGGGTAATAAGGCTCGCTACAGTTAAAATCAGTGTGCCGGTGATAAGTGCATTTTTTTTCATAGAGACTCCTTTCGTAGTTGAGTAAAAGTGCAGCTAGTACAATTTATGAGAGGAAACGGGTAAATATGAAAATAATCAATAAAAAGGATGAATATTTAACTTAAAAGTTGAGCAAAGCGCAATAATTATATATAATGGGAATAAGGGGTATGTAAAATGGAGGTGAGTTGAGATGGAAATGAAAAACTGGAAGCAGATCCTATTACCCTATACACAAGCGGTAGAGGAACTGAAGGTCAAGTTTAAAAGCATTAGAAGCGAATTTATAAGCCTTGATGAATATTCACCTATCGAGTTTGTAACAGGCAGGGTAAAAAAAATATCCAGTATCTTAGAGAAGGCTAAAAAGAAAAATATACCCATTGATGAAGTAGAAGAAAAGATAGAAGATATAGCAGGTATCCGCATCATGTGCCAGTTTGCAGAAGACATTTATAAAGTGATAGATATTATAAGAGCAAGGCATGGTAAAGATCTGTATGTAGAAGAAGAAAGGGATTATATTACAAATATAAAATGCAGTGGCTATAGAAGTTATCACATGATTATAAAATATCCATTACAAACAGGACATGGAGAAAAAATGATTTTTGCGGAAATCCAAATTAGAACCCTTGCGATGAACTTTTGGGCTACAATAGAGCATTCTTTAAGATATAAATATAGGCAGAATATGCCAACGCCTATACAAGAAAGACTGACCAAAGCAGCAGAAGCCGCATACCTTCTCGATCAGGAAATGTCTCAGATCCGAGATGAAGTGCTTAAGTGCCAGGAGTCTTTTCAGCTGGAATCTAATCTAATCGCCGATATTTTCAGCAGTATCCAAACCTTAAACAATAAAAATACTGCCAAGGATATGAATGAAATTTATGAAATGTTTTGGAGTCTCTGGGAAGAGGGAGACATGAATAAATTAAGAGAATTCAGTGAAGGATTACAACAGCCAACATAAGATAATAATCCATTAATAGGAGGAAAAGCAATTGCCAATTAGAGTTCCTGATGCATTACCTGCAATAGAAATATTACAAAAAGAGAATATCTTTGTAATGGATGAAAATAGAGCGGTTACACAAGATATTAGAGCACTGAAAATAGCGGTACTCAATCTCATGCCAATCAAACAAGAAACTGAAGTGCAATTACTAAGACTCCTTAGCAATACGCCGCTTCAGCTGGACATTACCTTGCTCAGGCCTATATCTCATGACAGTAAAAATACATCACAGGAATATCTTGAAGCTTTTTATAAAACATTTGACCAAATTGAACATTTGAACTTTGACGGTATGATTATCACCGGTGCACCCGTGGAACAGCTTGAATTCGAAAAAGTGAACTATTGGAGTGAACTTGTAGAAATTATGGAGTGGACTAAAAAACATGTAACGTCTACTTTTCATATTTGCTGGGGTGCTCAGGCGGGTCTCTATTATCATTATGGGATACCTAAATATCAGTTGGCAGAAAAAAAGTTTGGCGTTTTTGAACATCAAATCATTCATTTTGAAAAACTGCTTCAAGGGATGGATGATGTTGTTTATATGCCTCATTCCCGCCATACAGAAGTGACTAAAGAAGAAATACTTGCCTGCCAAGATCTTAGGCTTTTATTGGAGTCGGAAGAAGCCGGCGTTGCGCTTGTGATATCCAAAGACGGCAGACAGATCTTTGCGACAGGGCATGCAGAATACGATCCCCATACCCTGGGTAAGGAATACGTAAGGGACCTGCAAAAAAAACTGCCTATCAATCTACCTAACAATTATTATATAGATGACGAAGTTGAAAAAGGAACAATGGTGCGCTGGCGTTCACATGCTTACATTTTATTTTCTAACTGGCTTAATTATTATGTATATCAAGTTACACCGTATAATTTAGATGAAATACGATAAACTAAAGATAATATTAGCATTGTTATAAAACTTAAATATTGGTATAATAATCTAAGGAATTAAAGGAGCTGATTGTATGAAAACTAGAATCAAAGAGTTTCCATTAACATTAGAGGAGGTTAAAGACCTAATGAAAAAAGAAAATTCAAAAAAAATTATTTGGATTAGTCTTGCAATAGGTGTTATTATAGGGCTTGTTGGAGTGATTATCTGGCTTGCCAAAAAAAGCTGCAAGGATATAGAAGAACATTATGAATACTTTGACGATGAATACGATGAATCAGAGGATTATGATGAATATGATGATTTTGATGAAGAAATTTATGAAGATGATGATGTAGAGTATGTTAAGATTAAAGATTTTATGAATTATTCTGAGGACGAAAAAGCACCAAGTGCTGAAAGTGACACAACCGCTGATTCAGAAGATGCAGAAGCAGCAGATAACGAATAATGGATAATAAATGAAGAGGGTACAGCGGCAAAGCTGTACCCTCTTTAATCTAAGTGAGTTTAGGTGGGAGTAGTTTTTGTTAGAGACTTTAGTTTGGTGAGCAGCTTATCATTTTGCTCAGGTTTTAAAAAACAAAATCTTATATAACGGTCATTTAAAAAAGGAAAGGAACTGGCATCACGAATCAGCATCCCTTCCTTCATACATTCTTCCAAAAGAGTATG
>JARBTY010000113.1 GCA_029239935.1 Clostridia bacterium
TTTTGTTGGATAAAATTTCTAAAAAAATATTGACTAATAGTCATTTTAGGTGTATAACAATAAATGACTATTAGTCAATATTTTTATCGTGATATTTGAGTTCGGAAGGAGAGACATAAAGATGAAGAAAAAAATAATAAGTGTCATGCTGATACTAACGTTTATAATGAGCTTCCCAGTCTACGGAAGTAGTGAAGAAGTACAGCAAGAGGAATTGGCCTTGTCGTTAGAGGAAGCTGTGGAGAAAGGGATCACCAACAGTCTCACAATGGAGCAGGTGAAAAACCAAGCTGATATAGCAGCGCTCGTCAGTAAGAATGCTGTGGAAAGTAAAAATGATATTTATAATGCTCAAAATGAACTGTCCAATGCAGCCAGTGATTTAAGCAGTGGAAGAACGGAAATCTACAGTTCAATGGATCAGCTGGATTCAGCACAGGCAGCCCTTGATAATGGCATAGCACCTATGGATATACCCGTTAGAAACCCCAGCACGGGAGAAGTGGTCTTAACTATACCAAAGGGAAGTCCAATAGCAGACTCTAATATAATTGCAGCGGTACAAGCGCAGCTTGATGCCAACAAATCTAAGCTAAATGGTGCTTTAGAAGACCTAGATGAAGGGACACAGGAGTATCTTTCAAGTAAAACCAAATATGATTTGGCACTGCAGTTCGCCATGACCAGTGTTGCGAGTAAACTTTCAACTTCAACGATCTCATCTTTAGAGCCTGCACCACTGGCTGACTTAGTTGCTGAAATGGCAGATATACAGGACAGGGTCACCAGTTATTCTGTAAATATTTATAAAAACCAAATTGCTTTACAAATACAAAACAGCTACTATGAAGCCCTTAAACAAAATAAGCTTTTAGAGGTAAAAGATAAAGCGATGGAAAGAGGAAAGCTGCAATATGAATATGCTGACTTTGCTTACCAAGTAGGAGCCAAATCAAAAGATGACAGGAACCTGGCAAAGCTCTATTATGACGGAGCAGTAATGACTTATGAACTTCAAGTCAAAGACTACAATAATGCCATGATCAATCTCAAGAAGAACCTAAATATTCCATTTGATACAAAGCTAAAACTCGTAGAAGAGTCAGAAAGCATCAAGCTGCCTTTCAATCTAACACAAGGTATTAACAGTGGTCTTAGAACAAGACTTGAAATAAAAAAAGCTAATGCACAGGTGGAACTGTATAAGGATTTAAAGACAGCTGTCAACCGTTCTTATTATAAAAAAGGCGATAATGAATACAAAGAAGCGGATTTATTGATTGAAAAGGCAGATCTGGCTCTCAAAGATACTCAATTGCAGGTTGAAAGCAGTATACGGATGTCCTATGAGACCGTTATGGCGATGGAAAAAGTAGCAGAAACAGCCAGACAGCTGCAGGAGAATGCGGAAGAAACTGTTGAAATAGCAAAACTAAAATATGAGGTAGGTTTTGGGGCTGACAATGCACTTCTTAAAAACTTAAATCTTCAAGACTTATCAGGTACCATGGTGGAAGTCATAGCAGCAGAGGAAAATCTCTCATCTATTGAAACAAAAGTTATCGAAGCCACCAATGGTTTTAACCTTTCCAAAGCTAAATATTTAAATGATATAGGCGTATTGCCTTACAAATAAAGGAGTAAAAATATGAAAACTCAATTAAAACATTTATTACATAAAGAAACGTTTAAAAAACTTTTAAATAAGAATCAGATAAAAAAGCAATTACAACAAAGGAAGACTTATTATATAGGGGTACCAGTCTTACTTTTACTCAGTGTGATGGTTATGTCTATTGCCAAACTCACTCTCAAGGAGCAAAAGCAGCTGACAAAAGTAAGTGATTACTTTGATGAAAAACAAGGGCTTGTAGGACAGGGGATTATAGAAGCTAAAGAAGTTAATGTCAATGCCAAAGTGCCCGGCAGGATTATCAAAATATATGTTGAAGAAGGTCAGGAAGTAAAAGCAGGAGAGAAGCTTATTGAGATATCTAGTGAAGAGTTGCAAGCTAAAAAAGCTCAGGCTCAGGCAGCCGTAGCACAAGCTGAAGCAGCGCTAAAAGCTGCTAAGGAGCAATATGAGCAGGCCAAAGCTGGAGTAGAAGCCTCTAGTGGCCTTGTCAAACAAGCTGAAGCTGGGGTAAAGGCCGCAGAGGGAAAGGCTAGTGAAGCAAAGGCGGGGGTAAAAGCTTCTCAGAAGCAGCAGGAAGCCTCGGCGGCGGTCAAGGAAAAAGCGGATAAGGGTGCAAGAGATCAGGAAATAGCACAGGCCGAGGTGGCTTATAACGTGATGAAGAACTCTTATGAAAGGGTGGTACTCCTTGAAGAGAAAGGTGCTGTATCCAAACAAAAGCTGGATGAAGTAAAAGCACAATTAGATTTATCAGAGCAGACCTTAAGTATGGCCAAAGAAGGGGCCAGAATAGAAGACAAAAAGGCAGCCACTGCTATGAGTGAGGCAGCGCAGGCAGGGGTAGAAGCCAGTGAAGCTAGAATCATACAGGCAGAGGCAGGCGTGCAGGCAGCACAGGCTCAGCTGACACAGGCTATGGCTGGAGTGCAGTCCTCCAATGCGCTCCTATATCAGGCACAAGCTGGTATCGAAGCCAGAGAGGGTCTAGTGGCACAAGCTAAAGGGGCTCTGGAAGAAGTAGAAGCCTACTTGGACAGTGTTGTTATAAAAGCACCAATGGACGGCACGGTCACCGCTATTAACTCAGAAGAGGGCGAACTGGTTTCTACAGGTACACAAATAGCTATCGTGAGCAACTTACAAGGAGCATGGACAGCAATGAATGTCAAAGAAACAGATTTGGGACAAATAGCAGAAGGACAAAAGGTAAAAGTAAAGGTGCCCTCTTATCCAGAAAAGCTATTTACAGGGGAAGTGAAGACTATTAATAAACAACCCAGTTTTGCGGTAAAAAGAGCCACAAATGATAATGGTGACTTTGACATTGTATCTTTTGGTGTAAAGATAAAACTGGATAATACTGAAGAAATATTAAGACCGGGTATGAGTGCTTTCATTCAACTTGAAAACAACAACTAATTTGGGTGACGACTGGAAAGGTAGTGATGAAGCATGTATGAAAGCATAAAAGAAGAAGTAAAGAAGCTTAAAACAGATCGGATGGTCTTGGTTATAGCAGTGATTATGCCTATTTTAATCAATCTGTTAGTGGGGTGGGAGCTTTCAAAAGGAGTGATAAGTCATATTCCTATTGCCGTGGTGGATCAGGATGATTCTCAGCTTAGTAGACAGATTACACAGTATTTTGCAGACAATGAAAGCTTTGAACTTAAATACGATGTGAATAGCCAACAGGCATTGCAGCAGCTCTTAGATATGAGCAAGATAAAGGCTGGAGTAGTCATCCCGAAAAACTTCTCACAAGATGTGGTGAGTTTAAAGTCTCCCACTGTACTTATGCTTTATGATGGCAGTCATATGAGTATCGCAAGTGTTGCCAAAGCCAAGGCCAGCGAAATTTTATTAACCCTAAGAACAGGTACGTCTATTAAGCAATTGGAAGCAAGACTTAATATGAATGAAGAAGAAGCTTATCATACGGCGATGCCAATAAGTTTTGAAACAAGAGCCTTATATAATCCCGCTAAAAATTTTAGTTATTTTATGACCCCAGGATATGGCACGATCATCTGTCAGACTGGTATCGGACTTACAGCTGTTTTGTGTATCAAGTCTAGGAAAATCAAGGATAAGAAAAGAAACATCTTAGGTTATATACTAGGCAAAACACTTTTCTATGCAGGACTTGGAAGCATAGCGTTAGTTACCAATATACTAGTTCAAATCTATGTTTTTAGGATTCCTTTTAAGGGTTCACTGGGAGTAGCCATCATATTAAGTATACTTTTAGCGTTGGCAGTAGCAGCGTTGGCAGTAGCTGTCTCAGCATGGGTACCCAACAGAGTGGTGGCTATTGTCATAGTGGGACTTTTATTGATTCCAAATTCGGTCATGGCAGGTTATACATGGCCTTTACTATCGATGCTGCCCTTTTATCAAAACACAGCTTATGTGATACCTTTTTATCATTATGGAGATAATATAAGAAACCTATTTTTGAAAGGGGATTTGCAAAATATAGGGGCTGATATTCGTTTTCTAGTACTGTTCACAGTGGCTATGGTTGGCTTTGCAGTGATTAGACTGGCGATAAGTTCAGAAGTCCTTGTGAAGGAGGGGACAAAACATGAACTTACTCTTTAAATGTATTCGGGAAGAGATTCAATTTACTTCAAAAAAAGCAGGCCTTCTTATTTTGCTTTTTGTAGGGTTGCCTTTTTTAACAACATGGTTTGCAGGGGCCTATTATCATCCCTATGTCAATGATGTTCCCGTTGCCGTATTAGATGAGGACCAGACAGAATTAAGCAGGAGTATTATTCAGTATTTTAATCAGAGTGAGCGCTTTGATATCATCTATTATGCTTCTAGCAGAGAGGAACTCCAAAAGTATATAGATGAAGAAAAGGTTTATATGGGGCTCTATATCCCCCCTCATTTAAATGATAATATCCTATCAGGAGAAGCCGCCCAGGTACTGATCCTTACCAATGGCACCAATGTTGTGATAGGTAATAATGCTTATGCAGGTGCAGCAGAAATCATCCAGACCGTTTCAGCGGGAGCAGAAATAAAAATAATAAGTGCCAAAGGCTCTTTACCCCAAAATACTGCAAACAATATGGCGCTTTCCTTTCAATTTACTGATAGGATGCTATAT
Organism: Clostridia bacterium; assembly: GCA_029239935.1. Next base: position 4,758 of record JARBTY010000113.1, read on the forward strand.
GATTCAAAACTTACTTATATGAACTATCTGATTTATGGGTTTATTGCAGTTTTCTTCCAGCAGCTGATGTTATCAGGGCTCGCTACCTTGATATTAAGAAATCCTAAGGAGACCGCCACGGGCAATACGGGTATTAAGCTGGCGGCAAAGGTCATAGTAGCAGCGACAGCGCTTATAGCAGCAGGAGCCTTTACAGTAGGTATCATCCATACAAAGCTTAATGTCATCTTAGCAGCAAACATGGGGAGTGCCCTTTTGATGTGTCTGCTATTTGCCACTGCAATAAGTGCGCCGGCTATCCTTTTGTGTGCGATAACCAAGGATAAGATTAAGTTTTCGCAGCTGGCCTATATGCTGTCTTTGCCGACTTTTTTGACCTGTGGGTATGTTTGGCCAGCAGATCAAATGCCAGAGCTTTTAATGTGGTTTGTAAAACTTACTTGGCCGTTAATCTATTTCGCAAGAACCTTTGATGAGATTATGGTCAAAGGACTTCCTTTTGAGGCAGTTAGACAAAATGCCATAAATCTTGTATTATATAGTATAGTTTTTATACCTATCGCAGTAGTTGTCTTTAAGAAAAGATTTGGCATACAAATAGATGAGATGGTTTTAGAGAAAACAGATAATGGATAAAAGGGGACTGATGGGAAATGGATAAAATAAACAAAAAAAAGCAAGAAAAGGAGCAGCGGCTTTTAGAAGCGGCCTTTGACTTATTTATTTCAAAAGGCATTAATGAAACGACCATTCAGGATATTGTAGACGAAGCAGGGGTTGCTAAAGGGACTTTTTATCTCTATTTCAAAGATAGATATGAAGTGATAGATGCTATTATATCAATGAAAACCCTCAAGTTATTCGATGATGCTATCAACGAAAGCCGCCAAATAGACTATAAAGATTTTACTAAACAGTTTTTATTTATTATAGATTATATTATAGATGAATTAACTGCAAATCAGCAACTATTGAAGTTTATCTATAAAAATCTTTCAGCAGGCATCCAGAGTATTGATTTTAAAATGAAAACGCAGTCTAATAATAAAAATAACATCTCAAAATCTATTTTTGAGATGTTTACACAAAGAGCACAGGAAGAAGGACTTCATTTAAAAGACCCAAAGGTGACTTTTTTTATGATTATAGAACTGGTGGGTTCAACCTGTTACAATGCCATTTTATTTAATAGCCCGCTGCCTATACAGGCATACAAGCCCTATTTATATGAGGCCATAGAAAAACTGCTCAAACCATAAGGTCAGAACAGTCCAAAAACGCCGCAGATCAAAACCACAAAAGCAAAAACAATGCGATAAATGGCAAAAACTCTAAGTGGGTTTTTCTTTAAAAAGGTAATAAAAGAATCGATGACAAGCAGTGCAACAATAAAAGAAACAATAAACCCTATGGCTAAAGAAAGCCATTCCATACCAGATAACTGCGCCTGCATTTCTAATACATTCAATAAGCTTTCACCAAACATAACTGGAATGGCCAGAAAAAAAGAATATTCAGCAGCTGCTACGGTAGAAAACCCGGCTACCCATCCCCCTATAATGGTAGAAGCAGAGCGGGACATGCCTGGAATGATAGATAAAACCTGAAAGACACCAATAATAAGTGCCTGCCAAGGGGTGATAGACGTATCAGCAAAAGAACGATGGTGTTTGACACGGAGTTTGCTTTCGGCATACAGCATCCACAGGCCGCCTACAAACAGTGCACAGGCTACTGTAAGGGGATTAAAAAGTTTTTCCTTAATAAGGGAGTGATATTTGATGCCGATTAGACCTGCTGGAATACAGGATATAACAATCATACTCCAAAAATAGAGACCGCTTTTTATAAAAGGGGTACTTTTAGAAGGTAATAGATTTTTGAGGGTATCTATGATCTTCTTACGATAAAGGACAACGACAGCCAATATAGCCCCTAGCTGAATGACCATGTTAAACATATCCACATAAGCTTTATTGGTCTTGTCATAAAACCCAATAAGATTAGAAAAAATAATAAGATGGCCTGTAGAAGATACCGGTAGAAACTCTGTAATACCTTCTATGACCCCCAGTACAGCCGCTTTTAAAGCAAATAATAAATCCAATGCACTATCCCTCCTGAGTAACACTTCATTTTTATAGATATAACTTTATCATTAGTGTATGAAAACAAGCTATATGAATATGACTTTATTATAGCACTATGTCTATAAATAGAAAATAAAATCCAATAGCTGTTGAAAAACAAGGCATTTTATAGTATTTTTAATATAAGTGAATCTATAAAATTTAACAGAAAGGATGTATACTATGGCAGATGTGTTTAAGGAATATCTTATCAAACAAAAGAAATCATCAGTAGACAATTTCACACAAGCAGGTATTATAGCAGCAACAGCTGTTATTGTCTGTTTAGCATTTGTTTTTGGCGGATCTTTTATAGGGCCAGTTATTATTTTGGTTGTATTATTTGGAGCAATGACTTTTTTTAATAGATTTAATAAAGAGTACGAATATATCTTAACGAATAATGAACTGGATATTGATGTTATCTATAACAAATCAAAACGTAAAAGAGTCATTACAATTGATATGAAAGCAATAGAACTTATGGCAAGTATCCAAGATGCGAACCGTAAAGGCCAGTTAGATAATAAAAATGGTAAAGTAATTAATGCCAGCGATGGCAAAAATGGTGCAGATACTTATGCTATTATTGTCTCAAAAGACAGTGCCGTTTACAAAGTGCTTATCACACCAAATGAAACCTTTTTAAATAATCTTCACAAACAAGCACCGCATAAAGTATTCAAAAAAATATAAGCTATAGTACCTATAGCTTTATTTTTTTACAGGTAATTGTTATAAATTTTTGGAGAAAAAGACAAAATAAACAATAATTTTTTGGATTAAATAGATATCTTGACAATCTATAAATAGATATGATAAAGTGTACAAAAACTGATATAATTATTTTAATGTTCGCTTTTTCATTTAATAGAAGTTTATCAACATATCTTCGGGAGGCAAAGGCATGTCAAAAATATTAAAAGAAGGTATTACATTTGATGATATTTTACTGGTACCTAATTATTCAAATGTATTACCTAAGGATGTTACTTTAAACACAAAGCTTACAAAAAATCTTACGGTAAATATTCCTCTGATGAGTGCAGGGATGGATACTGTAACAGAAGCCAATATGGCTGTTGCTATCGCACGTCAAGGCGGGATAGGTATTATCCATAAAAATATGTCTATCAAAGAGCAGGCAGATGAAGTGGACAAAGTTAAACGTTCGGAAAATGGTGTTATAACAGATCCATTCTTTTTATCTCCAGAGCATTATGTCTATGAGGCCAACGAGCTTATGGCTAAATATAGAATATCAGGAGTTCCTATTACAGAGGGCAGCAAGTTAGTGGGCATACTAACGAACCGCGATCTTCGATTTGAAACCAACCACAACCGTAAAATCAAAGAAGTCATGACCAGCAAAAATCTTATTACAGCATCAGAAGGAACGGACCTTATTCAGGCTAAACAAATTCTTTCTGATCATCGTATTGAAAAGCTTCCTATAGTCGATGGAGAGGGAAACTTAAAGGGCCTTATCACGATTAAAGATATTGAAAAAGCGATTATGTATCCACAGTCAGCAAAGGATTCTCAAGGAAGACTTTTGGCAGGTGCAGCAGTAGGGGTTACCGGAGACGTATTAGACAGAGTGGATGCGCTAGTGGCAGTTAAAGTGGATGTTGTTACAGTGGATACAGCCCATGGACATTCTCAAGGGGTTATTGATACAGTTAGAAAAATAAAAGAGAGATACCCAGAACTGCAGGTGATAGCAGGTAATGTTGCAACAGCGGAAGCAACTCTTGCACTTATTGAAGCAGGGGCAGATGCAGTCAAGGTAGGGATTGGGCCAGGCTCCATTTGTACAACACGGGTTGTAGCTGGTGTAGGTGTACCGCAAATTACAGCAGTAGAAGACTGCGCAATAGCAGCTAAACCTTATGGTGTACCTATTATTGCAGATGGTGGTATCAAATATTCAGGGGATATCGTAAAAGCTATTGGGGTAGGAGCAAGTGTTTGTATGATGGGCTCCATGCTCGCAGGCTGTGAGGAAAGTCCAGGAGCAATAGAACTTTACCAAGGTAGAAAATACAAAGTTTATCGCGGAATGGGTTCTATAGCAGCGATGGAAAAAGGAAGTAAAGACAGATATTTTCAAAGTGATGCCAAAAAACTTGTTCCAGAAGGAGTAGAAGGCAGGGTAGCTTACAGAGGTTATTTATCTGATACAGTATTTCAGCTTATAGGCGGTCTTCGTGCTGGTATGGGTTATGCCGGAGCAGCTAGTATTGAAGAACTTCAAGAAAAAGCTGTTTTTGTTAAGATCACAAGTGCAGGACTCAAAGAGAGCCATCCTCATGATATTCACATTACAAAAGAAGCACCAAACTACAGCATAGAATATTAATAGGCTTTAACATCCAAT
>JARBTY010000348.1 GCA_029239935.1 Clostridia bacterium
AATACGATCTCCTCTTCTAATGATATCATTACCATGGGGCACAACTACTTCTCTTTTTCTTACGATTGTTGCTATCACAGTATCTGCTGAAATATTTAGTTTTCTAAGCGGCTTATCGATCAGCTCACTTGTATCATCCACCACAAATTCAAGAATCTCTACTTTGCCTTCTACAATTCTACGCAAAGACTGAAGTGCTGTTCCTCGTACATACTTTAGAATTTGATTTGTTGTGATTAGTTTAGGAATGATAATGCTGTCAAGTCCCATATCCCTTACAATGTTAATATAACTTGATCTGCTAATTTTAGTAATTATCTTTTTAGCTCCTAAGCGCTTGGCAATAAGAGAAGCCATTAGATTATGTTCGTCCATTCCAGTAGCTGATAAAAACGCATCCATCTGATTGATATTTTCTGAAAGCAATACCTCTTCTTCCGTACCGTCGCTGTTGATAATGAGCGCACTTGGTAATTTGTCCGACAACTCAAGACATCTATTTTTATCAATTTCTATAATTTTTACATTCATATTCATGTCTTTTAAAAGTTTATATAAATAGTAAGTAATCCTTCCGCCGCCTACTATCATACCTTGTCCGGATACTTCCCATAAAGTTTACAAAATTTGTAAATATGTGATACCTTGCCTATGACATAGATACTGTCATTTTCCTCAATGACTTCCTCTCCGTCAGGAACAATGACTTCTTCTCCTCTTACAATGATTCCAATAAGTACCGATGAAGCTGAAAATTTATCTGCCTCTTTTATTTTTTTACCGATGATTCCCATACCTGCGGTCACTTTGAGTTCCACCATTCTGACTCTGCCACTAGCAAATCTCTCGACATTGATGGCAGATGAAAAACCTAGGGTACTAGCAATTTCTTCAGCAGCAGTATACTCAGGATTGATGACAAAATCTAATCCGAGCTGTTCTTTAATGAGTGAAAGCTCATAAGCGTATTCCGGATCTCTTACACGGGCTATCGTACGGCCTACCCCAAGCTTTTTAGCTGTCAAACAGCATACCATATTAACCTCATCACTGCCTGTAACAGCAATAAGTAAATCTGCTTCAGCCACACCTGCCTCTAATAAAATGTTAGCGCTTACACCCGTTCCTTTAAGACACATGACTTCTAAATGAGCTTCTACTTTCTCCAGCGCTTGGGCATTTTTGTCTATAATGATTACATCTTTATTTTCAGCCGCTAAATTTTCTGCCAAAGTGTAGCCTACTTTCCCCGCACCGATAATGATAACTTTCATATTTTCCTCCTATTACTTTTTCTGTCTATTAGATTCTTAGTTAATCCTATATAAAGACATAGTTCTATTTTACTATATTAATAATATTTCGCAACTGTATAAATGTGTAATAATAGCATTAATCTATCAGTTTTTGTAGCATCGAACCGTTTTCTAGTATTATTTAAGCAATTTTTAATAGTATCTGGGCAATTTTTTTCAGTGATTTTCTTTTTCCACGTTAAAACAAGGTTCCTCCTAGTGGATGAAACCTCGTTTGCTTCCCATCATTATTTAATTCCGTTATTGACTCTTGTCTTAGTGCAATTCTCTATTCACTAAATTTTCACACATTCCTTCAAGGGCTCTACAGATTTTTTTTCTATTATACTCATTGAGTTTATAAAAAGGCACTCCTGTATTGACTGAAATATTCACCGTATTTTCTTCTTCGGGAATCATTGCAAAGATACCCTCTTTAAATACTTCTTCAATATCTCTTTTATTAACCCCGTAATAAGTGGTAAATCTATTAATAATCAACTTCACTTTATTTGGATGATAGTCAAAAGACTGCATAATCCTCATACCCAATTGAGTATTTTTCAAGGATACCGTTTCCATAGTAGACACAAAAAGTATTTTTTCTGCATAGTTTAACAAACACATGGTATTCTCATGATAATTGACCCCTGTATCTACAATGATGACATCATATTCCTTTTTCAATAGCTCCATAATCTTTTGAATACTCTCTTTTGTTATCCGTTCTTCTGTTTCTGGCTTTTCAGGGGCAAATAACATCTCTAAATTTTCAGTATATTTATAGAGATATGGCTTTATATCTTCATAACATGTCAGGGCTGCATCACTCACTACATCAAGGATTGTTTTCTGATGGCATTGATTGACCAACATCGATAAATCTCCAAACTGCAGGTCCATATCTAAAAGAAGGACTTTTTTCTTTTCGTCTTTACTGAGTATAATGGCTGTATTCAACGCCAAAATTGACTTCCCAACTCCCCCTTTTGAGCTAAAAAAAGTGATAACCCTTCCTTCTCGCTCTTTTATCTCATGAGCTATGATCTTCCCCTGTCTCTCCTGGTGTTTTTCATAGGTTGCCTTAATGGTTTCGGTAAGGCTTTCATAATTAAAAGGTTTAATGATATATTCTTTTGCCCCATGGAACATAGCACTCTTTAAATATTCGTTTTCAGCTTGAACTGACATCATAATCACAATCACTGAAGGATACT
>JARBTY010000114.1 GCA_029239935.1 Clostridia bacterium
AGATTGGGGTGTGTAATAAAAATTGGTCACACAAAGTGAAATCAAATACAGCAGACTCATGGAAAAAGCCGAAGAGCTTTTTATAAGTTTAGGATATAAGGCTGTTTCAGTAGAAGATATTGCAGCAGCTGCAGGGATTAGTAAAATGACTATTTATAAGTATTTTACTTCTAAAGAAGAACTTTTTATAGGAGTGGTACTTTCTATCATGGATAGGACCTACCGTTCACTGAAAGAAGAACTGAATAAAATACTAGGTACACCTCAAAAAATAAAATTTTTAATGAGCTATAATATGGAAGCTTCAAGAGATTATTCCATTGCGTTTTATAAAGATATTCTTTCGCTTCCCTATATTACAGAAAAAATCCTAGAAGAAAAGTACAGGATAAGCAAAATAATATTTGAAGGTATTATAAAAGAAGGGATAGAAAAAGGAGAAATCCGAAAAATCAATGTGGGCTTTATAACAGATGTGATGATTATGATTACGGAGGGGTTTGCAAAAACATTTTTAAGTAAAATAAACAATCAGGAAGATATAGAAGAAATCATCAAAGATTTTTATGATTTCTTAAAGTATGGCTTATTAGGGGGAGACGGGGTGAGAGAGTAATGGGAAAAAAAGTTTTAATGAAAGTGCAAAATATTAATAAGTTTTATCAGATGGGTGAAGTAACGGTTGCAGCCAATAAAGATGTTTCACTTGAATTATATGAAGGGGAATTTGTTGTGATACTGGGAGCAAGTGGTTCGGGTAAAAGTACACTGCTAAACATATTGGGCGGTATGGATCTGCCTACCGAAGGACAAGTGGTCATGGAAGGTAATGACATTACAGGCTATAACGACAGAAAACTGACAGCTTACCGCAGAGAAAAAGTTGGCTTTGTTTTTCAGTTTTATAACTTGATGCCCAATTTAACTTCCAGAGAAAATGTAGAGCTTGCTACAGAGATATGCAAAGGGGCACTTAATATTGATGAAGTGTTGGATGCAGTGGGCTTAGAGGACAGAAAAGATCACTTCCCTGCCCAGATGAGCGGAGGAGAACAGCAGCGGGTGGCCATTGCAAGGGCTGTTGCCAAAAACCCTGCCTTGCTTCTTTGTGATGAGCCCACAGGCGCACTGGATTTTCAAACGGGTATAAAGATTTTATCCTTACTCAAGGAGATCAATCGCAAATACAATAAAACAGTTGTTATAATTACTCATAATGTACCAATAGGGGAGATGGCAGACAGAGTCATCAGAATGAGAAGTGGAGAAATTGTGGAGACCAAAATAAACAGTCATCCGGTTTCACCCGAAAGGATTGAGTGGTAATGAAAAAATTAGATGTCAGATTGCTTAGGCTGATCAAACATAATAAGGGGCAGTTTATTTCTTTGGCAGTTATGGTTGTTTTGGCACTTACGATTTATGTATCTTTCAGTATGGTGGCAGACAATCTAAACGACTCTATATTTGCCTATTATGAAGAAACCCAGTTTGGAGATATCTTTATAGATGTAGTCAAAGTGCCAAGCTCTGCTGTAGATAAGCTGCTTAGTATAGAAGGGGTAGAAAGCGCTGAGGGACGGGTAAGTGAAGATGTTGCGCTTCGGGTAGAAGATCCCAATGAAAAAGTAAGAGTCCGTATCGTTTCCTTGCCTAAGGAAGAGGGACTTAATAGTGCCTATCTCTTAGAGGGGAAGAGCTCTTTGGATGATTCAAAAGCTGCTATGGTGCTTCAGCAGTTTGCTGATGCAAGGGGCATTGTATCGGGAGACAAAATAATTCCTTATATCGCAGGGAGAGAATATCCTTTGGAGGTATCAGGTATTGTTGGAAGTCCGGAATATATTTATCTGATGGAAAATGAACAGTCCTTAGTGCCTGCTCCGGAAAAATTTGGGGTTGTTTATGTAACAGAGGATTTTGCTCAGTCTATATTAGGGTATCAGGGCAGCTACAATGAGGTGATGGTCAAAATAAAAGAAGGATACAGCCGTCAGATAGACAGCATTGCAGATGAAATCGAGGATGAACTAGATCGTTATGGGGTACGGCAAATCATTAAAAGGGAAAATCAGCTCAGCCACAGTATGATGATGCAGGAAGTGGAGCAGCTGGAAGTAATGGCTACAGCTATTACGTTACTCTTTTTGATTGTAGCGGCAGTTATTATCAATGTTATGTTGGCTAGAATTGTCAAAAAAGACAGGATGTCTATTGGGGTGATGAAAGCTCTTGGATACAACAACTTACATATCGTCATTCATTACACCAAATTTGCTCTGATGATAGGGTTGGTGGGTTCTATCATAGGCATTTTACTCAGCATACCTCTTTCAAGTGCTTTTACCAGTTTATACATTTTATATATGAACATCCCGATGTTTGAAATGAAGGTTTACCCCAGTTATTTCATCTATGGGATTATTTTAACCAGTATTTTTTGTATTGTATCAGGGCTTATGGGGGCTAGAAGTGTTTTGAAAATACTTCCGGCGGATGCCATGAAGGCCGAGTCGCCTAAAACGGGAGGGAGGATCTGGCTCGAAAGGGTAAAACCTATTTGGCGCCGTATTTCCTTTAGTACAAAAATGGTCATTAGGAATATTTCACGCAACAAAAGAAGAGCATTATTCTTGCTGATAGGTATTGCGTTAACCTACAGTATAACGATGGTTCCGATTTTTATGTCATCGGTGTGGACGAATTTATTTACTTTGCAATACGGAGAGTTTCAGACCATGGATTATAATATCGACTTTTCAGCAGCTATGAATACCCAGGCGGTAAAAGAATTATCACAGCTGGTAGAAATTGATCATATAGAACCCAAAACAGAGATTCCTTTTGAGCTAAGGAGTGGCTGGAAGAAAAAAGTGGTGGGAGTTATCGGTTTGCCTAAGGATACGATGTTTTATCATTTGAAGAGCCCGGATGGCCATGAGATTAACCTGCCAACGAACGGCATTGTGCTTTCGGAGAATTTAGCCAAGTCTTTAAATGTGGGCATAGGAGATGAAATCCTGATTAAAAATTTCTTGCCAGATAAAGAAGATAAGCTCATGAGGGTAAAAGGTATTACAGTTCAGTACCTCGGGGCCAATGCCTATATGGATATCGAAGCAATGGGTGACTTGCTGGGAGAAAAGGAGACGATTACTGGAGCCATTATTCAGTCACAAGATGAAGTGGTCTCTAAACTGCAAAATGTAAAAAATATCAGACAAATACAATCTATACAAGATATGAAAAACAGTTTTTTGGAGTTTATGGATATGATGATTTATTCAGTAGGAGTACTTGTGGTGTTTGGAGGTATTTTAGGGTTTGCTATCGTCTATAATGTGACCATTATCAGCATTGGAGAAAGGACGATGGAGTTCTCATCACTTAGGGTACTGGGGTTTGATAAAAAAGAAATTTATAAGATGATTACGAAAGAAAATAGTATAATTACCTTCCTTGGAATACTCCTTGGGATTCCTCTTGGCTATAGCATGTGCCAAGGCATTGCTGTATCGCTGTCTACAGATATATATACTATTCCGCTTATTATAGAGCCGCTTAGTTATGTAATCACTGCTTTGGCTACGGTTTGCTTTGTTGCCTTAGCGCAGCTGGCGACTATTAGAAAGATTTATCATTTGAATTTTATGGAAGCCTTAAAGAACAGAATTTCTTAATTGCAATTTAAAAAAGGGATGTGAATAAAATGAAAAAGAAAGCAATAGCAATCATTTTGGTCGGAGGCGTTATTTTGGCTGGAGCAGGAGTCGCTATGACCAGTAAGGGTCAGGCCATAGAAGCTGAGGTGGCTGCTGTAGAGAAAGGAAGTATTAGAGAATATGTCGAAGAGTTAGGCCTTGTTGTATCTGAAAACACAGGCAGTGTCTTTGCCCCTACAGCAGGTAAAGTAACGGAAGTCATAGCTGAGGTTGGCGATCAGGTAGAAAAGGGAGATGTACTGGTTAAAATAGACAGTGAACAGCTGGCGAGGCAGGTCATGGAGCTGGAAGCACGGAAAGCTGCTTTAACAGCTGAATACAACGAGGCGGTAAAACCTATTGACCAAAAACAAATTGAGAAGCTAGAGCTACAGATCAGTACACAGGAGGCGAGGGTACAAGAAGCTAAAAGAAAAAATGAGCTTAATAAAAGTCTTTATGAAGCAGAAGCCATCAGCTATGAAGCGTATCATGCTACGGTAACAGCCCTTGAAGCAGAGGAGGCGCAGAGTGAAGCCCTCAAACTAGACCTGGAACTTATTAAAAAACCTGTTTCACAAAATATCATAAGTGGTTATAAGGCGCAGCTCAAAGCTCTTGATATTCAGATGGAAGAACTAAGAAGTCAAGGTAAAAATTTTGTAGTAACAGCGCCTCTAAAGGGGACTGTGATGGCAAAAGCTGTAGAAGTAGGAGCTTATTTGCAGCCAGGCAGTCAGGTGATGGAGATAGGAGATGCAGAAGCTTTATACATTGAAAGTGATGTGTTGGTTTCGGAAATAGCAAAGATTAAAATAGGCGGGAAAGTAGCCGTCTCTCATAAAGATTTAGGGATTGAAAACATAATGGGAACAATCCGTAAAATACATCCCAAAGCCTTTAGCAAAATATCAGATTTAGGAGTAGAACAGAAGAGGATTAAGGTGGAAATAGAACTAGATCAGGAAGTACAAGGACTTCGCCCTGGATATGATTTAGATCTTGAAATCATTGTTACGAATAAAGAAGGGGTACTGCTTATTCCAGAAAATGCGGTATTTGAAAAAGATGGCAAAGATTATGTGTTTGTTAATGAAAATGATACAGCTGTTCTAAGAGAGATTCAAAAGGGCATTGAAAGTAAAAAACAAATCGAAGTGATCTCGGGGCTGGAAGCAGGAGAAGTGGTCATCCTTTCGCCAGATGAAAAGCTAGAAGAGGGTATTGCGATAAAACCTTATACAGTTTAGGGAACTGCTGTGGACTGCAAACTTTGAAAGGATGCAGATATCTTTTTTGGACATCAAAACAGGAGGTGAAAGATAACATGAAAAATTATCTAAGGAAATTAGGCGCAGCGGGATTGGCAGTTTTTTGTTTAGGGAGTCAGATCCTCTATGGGGCTGAAGAAAAACCTATCCTTTATTTGGAGGAAGCTGTAAAAGCGGGACTCACTTACAGCAATCAGCTTTCACTGAACGCTAAAGAGAGGGAGCTGCTTAAAGAAAGGCTAAAAACCAGCCAAAATGATGCTTATGAAATCTATCAGAGCATTTATCTTGAGAAAGCCAAAAGTGAGAATCAAACAGAGATTTTAAAAGATAGGATAACTTATGATATTACAAGCCGATATTACCATCTTGTTTTAGCAGAAGAGGAATTGGCTTATTTGGATGAAGCTATTTCAGTTCAAGCAAAAGAACTGGAAATAATGAGAATTAAAAAAGAAATGGGTGTTACAACATCTATAGACTATGAAAATCTACAGACGGCATTACAGGACTTGAAAAATAATAAACAGGCAAAGCTGGATGTGCTTTCAAATGACAAAAGCTACTTTAAGCTGATTACAGGTAAAGATGCAGAGGTATACAGCCTTCAAAATAATCTAGCATATGAGCTTTACCGTGTTCCGGGAAATGCAGACAGGTACATAGACACCATTATAGAAAAATACCTGAGATATGATAAAGATTTAGCTGAATTTGCAAAAGAGCATGTGATTATAGCTGGTATGCAACCTGTATTTTATGCGGAGTATTTAGAGAAAAAGTATACGGCAGACAAGGGTCTGTCTGCTTTAGAGGATATCAAAAAAGGAATGAAGGAAGCGCTTATGGACAGCTATTCGTCGCTGATGAGTCTAGAGGAGCAGATGAGTGCGCTTCAAACGAAAAGAAGTTTGCTAGAAAAACAACTGGGTATTTTAAAAGTGCAGTATGAATCAGGAGTTGCTACGCGGCTTGAATACGATAAACTGAACCTTGGTTTAGGAGAAATAGACCTTCAGTTAAATAAACTTATCACACAATATAATCTGCTAAGAGAAGTGATAGAAAAACCATGGGTACTGGTTAGTTCTAATGAGAAAGATTAGGAACCCATTTGAATACTATCTAGGATATCCTTCACCTTTTTAATTTCTTGCCAGTCTGTTTCAAAGATAATGTATTCGGATAAAATAGGAAGCCCCATATTTATGGCCTCAGGTCTATAAAGCATGGGGCTTTCTTTTTCTCTTTTGCCTGAAAGATGAAAAGCTTTAGCGCCAGTTCCTTTTAGCACCTGTTCAATCGTACTGGCATTTAGTCCGCTTCCCACTAAAATGTCGATTTGACTTCCTGCTTGATTAACGAATGCTTTGATATGTGACATACCTTGGAGGCAGGTTTGTTGTTGTCCTGATGTAAGGATGGTATCAAAACCAAGGGATTTTGCCTGCTCAATTGCTTTAAAAGGATCTCGGCACACATCAAAAGCTCTGTGCAGTGTAATATGAAGGGGTTTCGCCAGATCGATAAGGATTTTTAAACGTTCGATATCTAACTCGCCATAGGGGGTCAAGATACCAATAACAACACCAGAGGCGCCATGCTCTTTGGCGATTCCTATTTCTCTTTTGATGCATTCAAACTCAAAGGGGCTGTAACAAAAATCTCCAAAACGAGGGCGTATAAGGACATGAAAAGGAATAGACACAGCTTCATTGACCAACTGAATCAAACTGAGAGGAGGCGTTGTTCCCCCTATTATAAGATTGCTGCAAAGCTCCAGCCGTGAGGCGCCGGCTTTCTGTGCTGCAAGTGCAGAGTCTACCGAGTCTACGCATACTTCTAACATATATTGGCTCATGATTTTTTCACCCTTTCTAAAAATGATTTAAGCTCGAACCAGCATTTTCTATAGTAATGGCCTTATTATAACAGTTAATTTATAGACTTGCTATAAGTTGTTTTAAAGCAAATTAGAATAAAATGTAAAAGCCGTACTGTAAGTATAATGTACCTAAAATGAGGTATACTAACGATGTAAAACCCAATATGAATGTAGGAGGTAAGTTATATGAGATATTATAATCACCAAAGCATTCATGCTTTTGGAGTAAGTTATGAGGCTTCCGCCGGAGCTTATCCGCCAAAAAGGTAAGAGAATCAAAGATTTACTATAATAAGGCATTTGATTTTGATGACCAAGGTTTTATAGCACTAAAAAACTACTCAACATCCTATGAAAATAAGATGTTAAGTAGTTTTTTTGTTAAACGCCTGAATAAGCGCTAAATCCGCCGTCTACAGGGATTACTATACCTGTTACAAAACCTGAAGCTTCATTTGAAAGCAGGTAAAGGAGGGTACCGATTAACTCCTCGGATTCTCCAAAACGATTCATAGGTGTGCTGCCCAAAATCTTCTCTGTACGAGGAGTTGGGGTGCCGTCTTCTGTGAACAGCAATTTTTCATTTTGTGCAGTAACAAAAAAGCCTGGAGCAATAGCATTTACTCTAATTCCTACTTTTGAAAAGTGAACAGCAAGCCATTGGGTAAAATTGCTGATGGCAGCTTTGGCACCTGAATAAGCAGGAATCTTAGTGAGTGGTGTAAAGGCATTCATAGAAGAAATATTTAAAATGCTGGCTGAGGAATTTTGAATCATATCTTTTGCAAATACTTGAGTTGGGATAAGTGTGCCTAAAAAATTCAGGTTAAATACAAATTCTACGCCAGCGGTATCTAAGTCAAAGAAAGAAATAATGTCTTTGTCAATATCACCAGGGAAATAATATTCATTAGTTGTTGTAGCTTTTGGGTTGTTACCGCCAGCACCATTAACTAGAATATCACATTTGCCTAAGTCTTTTAAAACTTCTGCATGCACTTCTTCTAAAGAAGCTTTATCCAGTACATTGGCTTTATAAGCTTTAGCAATATAACCTTTTTCTGTGAGCTCAGCTTCGAATTTTTGAGCAGCTTCTAGATTGAGATCCAGAAGAGCTACTTTCGCGCCACATTTAGCGATAGCTTTAGCAAACATACCGCAAAGGACACCACCGGCGCCAGTAATAACAACAACTTTATCAGTTAAATCAATATTAAATGGTAGATTCATAGTCTCGTGCTCCTAATTAGTTTTTTGAAAGTGTTTCCCAGATACCGTTAATATATGAAGCACCCAGAGCTCTGTCAAACAAGCCGTAGCCAGCTCTTCCGGTTTCGCCCCAGATCATTCTTCCGTGATCGGGACGAAGGTACCCATCAAAATTATTTTTATAGAGGGCTTTCATAATTGCTACAATATCTAAAGAACCACAAGAAGAAAAATGAGCGGATTCTTCAAAGCTGCCATCAGAAAGGATTTTTACATTACGTACATGCATAAAGTGAATTCTTCCTTGTGCAGCGTATTTGTCTACTAACTTCACCATATCATTAGTGTTAGTACAGCCGAGAGACCCAGTGCAGAAAGTCAGACCATTATAAGGACTGTCCACAAGTTTCAAGAAACGGTCCAGATTTTCTTCACAAGTGATGATACGTGGAAGTCCAAAGATTGGCCATGGTGGATCATCAGGGTGAATAGCCATTTTGATATCATTTTGTTCGGCTACAGGGATGATTTGTTGGAGGAAATATTCAAGATTTCCCCAGAGTTTTTCCTCATCTACATGAGAATAAGCTTCGAACAGTTTTTGAAGGTCTTCTTTTTTATAGCTAGAATCCCAGCCTGGAAGAGATAACTCACCAGTGAGAGGATCCATTTTTTCAAGCTGCTCTTTGTAATAAACAAGGGCGTTAGAACCATCATCTAATACTTTGTCAAGCTGAGTTCTGGTCCAGTCAAAAATAGGCATAAAGTTATAACAAATAACCTTAACACCAGCTTTGCTAAGACGGCGAATATTTTCTTTATAGTTTTCGATATACGTTTCTCTAGTAGGTAAGCCAAGTTTGATATCTTCGTGTACAGGAACACTTTCGATCACATCAAATTTAAGTCCCTTGCTCTCCACGTCCTCTTTAAGTTTTGAGATACTTTCATTACTCCAAACAGATCCTACAGGTACATCATAAACAGCTGTAACAATGCTATTCATATTAGGGATTTGTCTGATGTATTCTAAGCTTACAGGATCGTCCATGCCATACCATCTAAATGATAATTTCATATATACTCCTCCTTTAAATTAAT
>JARBTY010000115.1 GCA_029239935.1 Clostridia bacterium
AAACATCTTATGACGTACCACATCTCCTTCTATAAAATCCAAAACAGGCTGCGGCAGATTTTCTATTTTTTTCACACCAAAGTTGCCCATTGCCCCTTTTCTTGTGAAATCAGGGACTGCTGGCTTAACTGCCGGCTGTACTGTGAAGGTTTTCTTTTCATCAGTCGTTTTCCCTTCTGCTGTCTTTCTTAGGGGGTTTTGCTTACTGGACTTCTTTAAATAGCTGGCTGTTCCCCCGAGCTCACTAATAAATCTTGAAGGCAGACTATATTTAGTTTGTCCAAAAACCGTGCGCTGCTCTGCATAAAGCATAAATAATTTTTCTCTTGCTCTAGTGATACCTACATAACAAAGTCTTCTTTCTTCTTCCAATTTTTCTTCACCTTCTGTCATACTCATATAACTTGGAAAAAGCCCCTCTTCTACTCCTGGAATAAACACAACAGGAAACTCAAGGCCTTTTGCACTATGCAGTGTCATCAACACCACTGAATTACTATCCTCATCGTAGTTATCGATATCTGCAACAAGTGCAACATCTTCTAAAAATTCCTCTAAGCTTGGCTCATCGGCTTCACCCATATAATGGACTACCTTAGAGATAAGCTCTTCAATATTTCCCAGACGATCCTCAGCTGTTTCTCCTTCGGTTTGTCTGATATAGGATAAATAATCTATTTTCTCAATAGTGGCATCTATCAATGCTTTTATATCATTTTGCGTATTAATTTCTCTCAGTTCTTCTATCAGCTGTGTAAAAGTTACGACCTTTTGGCTAGGTGCTGGACCTAAAATACCTAGTTCTTTTGATAATCTAGCCGCTTCAAAAAAGTCCATATTTTGTTCTACAGCGTAGTCTGCTATCGTATTGACACTGGCAGCTCCTATACCTCTTTTGGGTACATTGATAATACGTTTAAGTGCCACATCATCTTTTGCATTGGCTACCACCTTGAGGTAACTGATAAGATCTTTAATTTCTTTTCTCTCATAGAACCTTGTGCCGCCTAAAAGCCTGTAAGGAATAGAGTTTTCTACCATCTTTTCTTCGAGTACACGGGACTGTGCATTGGTACGGTATAAAATGGCAAACTCTTTATAATCCCGTTCCCCTTCTTCAATGGCTTCTACAATATTTTTCGTGATCATATCTGCTTCTCTGTATTCATTGTTGGCTTGCAAAATAGTAATGTTTTGGCCTTCTTCATTGTCTGTCCAAAGCTTTTTAACTTTTCTTCCTTTATTATGCCCCACTACATTGTTGGCCGCATTTAATATACTTTTAGTGGACCGGTAATTTTGTTCAAGTTTTATAACTGTTGTGGCATCAAAATCTTTTTCAAAATTTAAGATATTACTGATATCGGCCCCTCTCCATCCATAGATGGACTGGTCATCATCCCCTACAACGCATAGATTATGGTGTGCTCTAGCAAGCATTTGGACCAATTGGTACTGTGCACCGTTGGTATCTTGATATTCATCAACAAGTATATAGTTGAATTTATTTTGATAATAGCTTAGCACATCTGCATTTTCCTTGAGCAATAAATACGTATTAACTAACAAATCGTCAAAGTCCATCGCATTATTTTCTTTAAGCTTTTTCTGATAAGCGGTATAAATCTCTGAGATTACTTTTTCTCTGTAGTCATTGCCAATACTGCGTACTGCCATCTCAGGGGTTATCAGCTCGTTTTTTTTACTACTTATAGCCCCTAATACGTTCCCTACTGGAAAGTTTTTATCATTCACATTTAAGACCTTCATCACATCTTTAAGAAGGGATTTTTGGTCAGCTGTATCATAGATTGTGAAATATCTGCCATACCCCAGTCTCTCTGGGTATCTTCTGAGCATTCTAACACACATAGCATGAAAGGTGCTTACCCACATATCATTTGTCAGCTCTTCTCCAATAAGGGCTGACACTCTTTCTTTCATCTCCTTGGCTGCTTTATTGGTAAAGGTAATCGCCAAAACAGCCCATGGTGACACCCCTTTATTTTCTACTAAGTGTGCAATACGCCGTGTTAAGACGCTTGTTTTCCCTGAACCTGCGCCTGCCAGTATCAATAAAGGGCCTTGGGTGTGCAGTACTGCTTCTTTTTGTCTGTCATTTAATCCTTTTGTAAAATCCATCGTCTTATTTCTCCTTTAACTTTATTTTAAGGGGAGGAATAAATAAAACAGCCCTATAAGCTGTTTTATTTGTTAATTCTATCTAGTATCATCTTATACCCATCTGAGCCATAACTTAAACATCTGTTAACTCTGCTGATTGTAGCTGTCGAAGCCCCTGTCAGGTGCTGAATTTCTATATAAGTCTTTTTGTCCTGTAGCATTTTTGCTACTTCTAAACGCTGTGCAAGGGATTTGATTTCATGAACTGTGCATATATCTTCAAAAAAAGCATAACACTCTTCCACTGTATCAAGTGTTAAAATAGCCTCAAACAATCTATCGGTTGTATCATCTTTAATTTTTGAATTCATAATAGCCTTTCCATCTCCTCGCTTCTTCTATATTACTTTACCATTTTACAGTATAAAATTGGTTATTTCAATCGCTTTTCTAAAATAAATGCCTGAAGCTTTTCGATATCTGTATTCATCACTAATTCGCTGGGAAACTGGAGTTCTTCCAATAACTCATAGGATTCTTTTAAGTCTCCTACTTCAAAAAACATATGGGCATCTGAGCCTACCACAACCTGCACTTCATAGGTTTTGCAGAGCTCCAGCATCTTAACTAAATTTTCTCTTACACCTGGCCTCGAACTTAAAGGTTTTAAAGAAGCATTATTGATTTCTAAAAGTGTACCTGTTTTTTTTGCAGCTCTGACAACCCGCTCCAAGTCCAGTGGGTATCTTGCATCCCCTGGATGACCTATAATGTTAACGAGCGGATTCTCCATCACCTTCTCCATACACACTGTAAGGGTTTCTTCATCTGCAAAATCAATACAAGGCGGATGCAGGCTTGCTATAACTAAGTCTACCGCCTTCATGATTTCTTTTTTGGCATCAACATTTCCCTCATAATCTATAATATTCACTTCTGCGCCCTTAAGAATTTTTACCCCATACATCTCCTCCGGCACAATCCGAAGGTTCATAAAATAAAAATCATGGGCTCCTCCTGGCATGCCGCTGGTATGGTCCGTAATTGCTATGAGCTTCAGCCCTTTTTTACTCGCTTCTCTGACGAGCTCATCCATCGTGCTATACGCATGACCGCTGGCAATCGTATGCATATGTGTATCTGCTAAAAGTTTCATTGTTTGTCCTCTTTTATTTAAATTTTATACTATAGTCGTCTCTGTATTGTATCTCCGATTGTCTCTTTAACTCATATTATACAATATTATAAGTATTTTTAAAGCACTGATTTCATATATTAATCCTATGAAGCCATCTGCATATTGATTATTATGGATTTATACCTTATAGTATTAGAGTGCATTTTATATAAACTATTAAATAGGAGAAAAAAAAGACCATGAAAGATTATCCTCTTGATATAAAACGTATTTTAAGCATCTTATTAGGCACTTTATTATTAGCCATTGCAACGAACGGTATTCTTATACCTAATAAATTATTAAGCGGCGGTATTACCGGTCTATCTATGCTGCTTTATTTCTTATTTGATCTTAAAGTCAGTGTACTTGTTATACTTTTTAATATCCCACTTTTTATCTTGGGTTTGTTTTTTTTGAGAAAAACTTATTTGGCCTATAGTTTGTTTGGTATGATTATCTTGGCCATATGGCTGGAGCTAACTGCTTCTGTTGTCATTCCTACCAATGATGTTCTCTCTATCCTTGTGGTCGGGGGCTCTTTATACGGTATGGGAATTGGTATTATTTTTAGAGCAGATGGTTCTACCGGTGGTATCGATATTTTAGCTAAAATTATCAATCAATATTTCTCTATTAATATGGCCACTGTTACCTTTTGCATTAATGGCGTCATTTTGCTGCTTTCTATCTACTTTTTTGGTATTGATATTGCTGTACTCACTATCAGTATGATGTTTTTAAGCAGTAAAATAACTACCTTTGTTGTAGATGGTATTAATCACAAACGGACACTCTTTATTATTACAGACAGCGAACACTATCAAATTATTTCAGACCTTATCATGCAAAAAATACATCGCGGCGTAACTGTTATCCCTGCTATAGGTGCCTATACTTCTAAGCCTAAGTATATTCTTTATACAACGATCGGTATCAGAGAAGTAGCTAAGGTTAAACAAGTTACCCTCAAATATGATCCCTGTGCCTTTATGACTGTCTCTGAAACCTCTCAAGTCATTGGAAAAGGCAAGGGTTTTATGCACTTAGATCTTTAAATCCCCCACGCATACCTAGGGTATGTGTTTTTTTTACATAAATTTAACATTAACTGTTAGTTCTATTTAACATCTTATTATTATGCTTATAAAATATCAATAAGTTGGGAGTGAAGTCCATTGTCTTCTTTGCTGATCTCGCCTTATGCACATGATACTGCAGAGCTTAATAGCATTCTTTTGTCAGAAACGATTTATACTGTTTATCAGCCTATTGTCTCTTTACAACACGGAGACCTCATCGGATATGAAGCACTTAGCCGTGGTCCGTCTCATTCTCCCCTTCATTCTCCGGACAAGCTTTTTAGGGCAGCAGAAATAAATCATAAAACCTCCGCACTTGAAGCCCTATGCCGTAAAAAAGCTATTGAAAACATACACTATTTGGACCCCAACAAACTATTATTTATTAATATACATCCACATATTTTCTGCGACCCTCATTTAAAAGAAGAGTTATCTTGTGACCTTCTCAACAACCATCATCTACTCTGCAGGCAAATTGTGTTTGAAATTACCGAAAAAAGTGCTATAGAGGATTTTGAAGAACTTAAAAATGCCCTAGCTTATTACAAAGCACAGGGTTATAACATTGCGATAGATGATATGGGCTCCGGACATTCTGGACTAAATCTTTTACATAAAGTACACCCTCATTTTCTCAAAATAGATATGGACTTAGTCAGAAATATCGATAAAGAACCTTTTAAACAATCGATTGTCGAGTGCCTTGTTAATCTTGCCAAACTGAACAATATCAAATTAATAGCTGAGGGTATTGAAACTTCTGAAGAACTCACTACTTTGATAAATTTAGGCGTTTATGCGGGACAGGGCTATTTTCTTGGAAAACCTTCTGCGGTTATACAGGAACTGGACTCTGAAATTAAAGACCTGATTATTTATCACTATAACCAAAAAACATCCCATAGCATTTTGTATAACTATAGCCAGATTGGTCAAATCGCAGAGCAATCTGCTTCTTTTCCTGTCAGTACAAAATGCATTGATATTCAGGAATACTTTAATACTTACAATGAGTTGGGGTGTTGTATTGTTCATAATAAAAAACCTGTAGGTCTTATGATGAAATACGCTTTAGACTCAAGGCTTGCTACACTTTATGGGGTTTCTGTTTTTACAAACCGCCCCATTGCATTAATTATGGATCCCCATCCTATTATTGTAGACTATAGAGCTTCTATAATAGATGTTTCTAAAATAGCTATGAATCGTTCGATTCATCATATTTACGACTATATTATTGTTACCAAGGAAGATGACTATTATGGCACTGTAACTGTCAAATCGTTGCTTGAGTACACGACGATGATTGAACGGAATTTTGCAAGAGAACTCAACCCTCTTACTGCACTGCCTGGCAACCGCAGTATCCAAGCAAAGCTTCATGACTGTCTGCATTCCAATAGGGCTTATTGTCTTCTTTATTTAGATCTTGATCATTTCAAAGCTTATAATGATATCTACGGATTTGAAAATGGTGATCTAATTATTAAATACACAGCTAAGATCATTACTTCGTTAGTTGAATCCTATTGCGGCCCTTCGGAATTTGTTGGGCATATCGGCGGAGATGATTTTGTCTGTCTTTTAGACAAACCTTATGAGACAGGGGTTGTCTTATCTCAAAAAATTTTATCTACATTTGACGAAGGCATTGTTTCTTTTTTTAATGCCTCAGATTTGGCAAATGGCTATATGATGGGTGTAAATAGAAGGGGAAAAGCCGAAAACTTTCCTTTAACCTGTTTATCTGTAGCAGGACTTTATGGCTTACTGAATAAATTTGAATCATTAGAAGCTATTGGAGCACACATGGCCAAGCTTAAAAAAAAGGCGAAAGAATCTCCTAAAAGCTCTTATGTGATGGAATACCTAAATTAAGAGGAAAGGCGGTATAGTTTTAAAAACACTATACCGCCTTTCCTCTTAATACACTACACTATCTAATAACTGGTGAAAATCCTACTTTCTTTTGAACCTTTCTGAGGGTTTTTGCCGCCAGATAATTAGCTGTCTCTGCATTTTTTTTGATGATATTGTCAATATAGGCTTTATCTTTTGAAAGGTCTTTGAATCTGGCTTGAATAGGTCTAAGTTCTTCTACTACAGCTTCTGCCACTCTGAGCTTAAAGTCTCCATAACCCTTTCCTTCAAATTCAGTTTGTATCTGTTCAATAGTCTGACCTGTAATGACACTATAGATAGTCATCAGATTACTTATACCTGGTTTGTCACCTTCATCAAAACGTACCACTGTATCAGAGTCTGTAACTGCCCTCTTAAATTTACGAACAATGGTATCTGGCTCATCTAAAACCGATACAAAAGCATTCATATCTTCATCTGATTTAGACATCTTTTTAGTAGGTTCCTGTAGACTCATAATCTTAGCTCCTACTTTCGAAATATAAGGATCGGGTATTTTAAAAGTATCTCCGTAGGCATTATTAAAGCGGCCAGCTATATCTCTTGTGATCTCCAGATGCTGTTTTTGGTCCACTCCTACCGGCACCAAATCCGTCTGATAAAGCAAGATATCTGCTGCCATCAGTACAGGATAGGTCAGAAGTCCTGAATTGATGTTGTCTCCATGCCTTTGTGATTTATCTTTAAACTGTGTCATACGGCTAAGCTCTCCCATATAGGTAAAGCAATTTAATATCCATGCCAGCTCTGCATGAGCCGACACATGAGACTGCATATAAATAATATTTTTTTCTGCATCAAGGCCTGCCGCTATATACAACATCAATAAGTCTCTGGAATTTTTTCTAAGAGTCGCCGGTTCTTGTCTCACAGTTATCGCATGCATATCTACAATACAATATAAACAGTTATATTCATCTTGAAGATTAGTCCAATTTTTTAAGGCTCCTAGGTAATTACCTAACGTAATAACACCTGATGGCTGCATGCCACTAAAAATGACTTTCTTTTGTTCACTCATTTTTGCACCTCTTAACTTATTTGTCTCATTCAATGTTATCAAACAACTTCCATGAAATCAAGGAAAAACTTATTCTATCTGTACGAATACCCTATCTATAGTATATAATAATTGTATAAACTAAAAAACTTGCCACTTCCGGCAAGTCATTGTATACCCAGAAAGGATGCCATTCATGAAAAAAATTGCAAGCTTTACTGTCAATCACCTTGATTTATTACCCGGCATATACGTATCCCGCATAGACTATATACAAGATTTCCCACTCACCACCTATGATTTACGTATGAAAGCTCCTAATATAGAGCCTGTTATGAATACTGCAGAAATTCATGGCATCGAACATATTGGCGCTACGTTTTTACGTAATCATTCTGAGTTTGAAAAGGATGTGGTCTATTTTGGACCTATGGGATGCCGAACTGGCTTTTACCTCATCTTAAAAGGCGACCGTTCCTCTAAAGCAATAGCCCCTCTGGTTACAGAGTTATTTGATTTTATTGCTAAATTTGAGGGAGATATCCCCGGTGCTTCTGCAAGGGACTGCGGCAACTATCTGGATCTCAACTTACCTATGGCCGTTTTTGAAGCTAAAAAATACCTAGAAGGAACCCTTCTTAAGCTGACAGCGAAAAATCTCAACTATCCTGAGTGATGTTCTAATGCTGGATGGATTGCTTATTTACAATATGATGTCATAGTGACAGGCCTTAGTGCCTGTCTTTTTATGGAACTTTTAAACACTATATGGGCTTTTATCTTTTACACTAATCCTACTGGGATGCTGTATTCTTTTCATCTGTCTCTTCTTTTTCGCTTTCATAGCCCTTTATGAAGGCTTCGGTCTGGGGGGTATAAGTAAATTTTTCTTGAATCCACTCTTTTCCTTGCCCTATTTCTCCTGCTATCTGTACTTCTAACAGTTCATTCGTTGTCCATCTGGCTTGTATATCTGCCACCCCATACTCTTCTTGCATAAAATATGTATTTTTGCCATCTTCATTTAACAAGCTTTTGGCCATATTGGCAAGTTCAGAATAGTTTTTACCCAGACTACCTTGTATGGTCATTAAATTTCTGAGTCTATAAGGATACTGAACTGTTTCGAGCGGTAGAACGTATGCAAAATATCTTAAGTCATTTTTCATCAGAACCCATAGATAATGGCCATTGGGTGAAATACTCATATCTTTTACAGTTACTCCTGCTTTAGGGTCATCCTGGGTGAGTAATTCTTGTAAAAATTGATTCTTCACACTATAAATTTTTTGTCCTCCCCCCGTTTGAGTTTCAAAAAATCTAGTGAAAATGGCACTGCCGTCTGCCCCCCTCTTGATTCTTGAATAAACATCGGTCTGACCGCTTAGGACGTCCATTGCAAAATTTGCTGCCGTCTTAACTTCCTCAAATTCAGAAGTCACACTGCACGCTGCTAGCTCCAATAAGATTTCCTCTTTATGGTCTTCATTATAAAATTCTATTAACCTATAAGCACTGTACCAATTGATGTAGGCATCATCATATTCTAGTCCTTCTAAAAATAATTTATAACCGTACTTATCTACCAATTCTTTCCCCAATTCTTCACTTGGGATATGTTTTTTATTAAACATTTCTCCTTCCTCAGTATACAGATCTTTGGAGTAGGTTCTGAAAAACGCCTCTGATTCTTCCTCAAAAGTAGCTTCATGAGATTTTGTGTCTTCCAGGGGTATATTATTCCCCTCTTCTGATTGTACCTCTGTCTCCTTTAGAGGGCTTGGTTTTTTCTTAGAAGCTTTTGACTGATTTTCAGTATATTTTTGTATCAAACCGCTATC
>JARBTY010000116.1 GCA_029239935.1 Clostridia bacterium
ATAAGCATACCGGCAATGGGGATACAATACCTCGGATCATACCAAGGGGAAATATTGATGACGATAAGCAGGAAATAAATAAGACTTGATAAAGTACCGAGTAACATGGAAAAAGCAATAACTTTTCGAAGAGCTTGCGAAAGTCTTGACTTGATACTTTTTAAAATGGTGTAGATAGCAAATGCCTCCATGACGGCTATGACCATGATCGTATAGAATGGACTGATATGATCAAATAGATAGACTAGGATATAGCCTGTCAATATAAGCTGGATGGTCATTCTTACTGTAGAAACAAGGATTTGTTTTTCTCTTGCCAGGCCTCTAGCTCTTACAATCAATAACAAAATAATAATAAAAATGTAAGAGGCTGCCATTTGTCCTAATTGCAGATTAATAACCCCATTCATCGTTTAAACCACCTCCTGAAAGACTGACATGCCTTTTTTAATCTTGATTATTTCATCCGAGAAGCAAGTGGCTACTTTTTTAGAATGAGTCACCATAATAAGCGTTTTATTATTTTGTTTTGTATAGTTTACTAAAGCGTCTATTATTTTGTGCTCAGTAGCCTCATCCAGTGCAGAAGAAGGCTCATCTAACAAAAGCACTTTGGGTGCCATAAGCAAAACTCTACCAAGAGCAATTCTTTGTTTTTCGCCACCAGATAATTTTTCAGCCGCTTCATCTAGTGGTTTATTTAAGCTAACGCGTTCGAGAATCTCGTAAAGTTTATCATCTAAAACCAATTGTTTTTCAGAAAATTGAAGACCTATTAGGAGATTGTCTTTGATGGTTCCGCTGAAAATAGCAGGAGATTGTGGCAGCATGACCACATCTCTTCTTAAAGTGACAGCATCCCAATCCCTTAGGGGCTGATTGTCATAAAAGATTTCTCCGTTGTTACAACTGATGAGTTTGTTTAAAAGCTTTAGCAACGTGGTTTTTCCACTTCCGCTTTCGCCTATAATACAAGTGACTTGATATTTTTTGATATGAAGTGATCGAATATCGAGAATATCTTTATATTTGACATCCTTGAATAAAAACATAGCCATTCCTCCTTTTAATCTTTAATTTCTTTAAAGAGTTCATAGGCTTTCCTACGGGCCTCTTCTAAAACGTCATTGCCAAGGGGCGTAATCTTATAATATTTCCTAATTTTACCTTCTACAGCTTTTTCTTCTTTTTCTAAAAGACCTTTGGAGGTCATCGTGTGAAGCAAAGGATATAACGTTCCGGGACTCATATCATACCCATGTTCCTTAAGTTCATCAATCATCCATACCCCATAAAATGGGTCTTTTTTTGCATGATGGAGAATATGAATTTGAATAAATCCTAGAAAGAATTTCCTTAAAATTTGGTCTTGCATTTTTAGGCTCCTCTCATGTATACTTTAAATATCTAATACCGATATCGAATAAAGATATCAGCTGACGATATAACTATATCACATGCGTTTAAATATCTCAAGGGAATTTTATAAGGATATATCTGTAAAAAACTAAAGGGAAGGAAATGATGAGTGAGCTCAATAAAAAATAGTAGGAGGGATATTTATGAAAGAGATTATTTTATATTTTCTTAAGATAGGAGTAGTTGGATTTGGTGGACCTATGGCTCACATTGCCATGATGGATGAAGAACTGATTGAGAAGCGAAAGTGGGCCTCTAAGGAAGAGTATCTGGATGGTTTAGCAGTGTGTAATATGCTTCCGGGGCCGGCATCTACACAGCTAGGTATCTATATGGGGTATATAAGAGGGGGCATAACAGGAGGGGTTTTAGCAGGTGTAGCTTTTATTTTTCCAGCCTTTATCATGATAACGCTATTAAGTTATTTATATTTTAACTACGGAGCAGTACCTGAAGTTAAGGGGCTCCTCTATGGGGTGAATGCAGTAGTTATTGCTTTAATCAGCTTGTCTCTTTATAGGATGGGACAAAAGTCCATCGCGGATATAAAAGGTTTTATAATTTTTCTTTGTAGTGCGCTAGCAGTTTATCTTTTAAAAGTGAATATGATAGTTGTTCTGATTATGGGAGGCTTATTAGGGGTTTGGATTTATTATAAAAGGCCGACTATGAGCAAACAGTATATGCTGGTATTCCCACTTTTTACAATAGATGCTATTATGATCAAATTATTTGGTTTTTTTATTAAAGTAGGTGCATTTATCTATGGAGGAGGTTTAGTCATTATTCCTTTCATTGAGCAAGAAGTGGTAGAGAGACTGGGCTGGATGACCCAGCAGGAGTTTTTGACAGGTATTTCTTTTGGGCAGATTACACCTGGACCGGTAGTTATTACTGCTGCTTTTATTGGCTATAAGGTATATGGTTTCTTAGGTGCCTTTATTGCAGCGTTTGCTATATTCCTGCCATCTTTTACATTCATATTAATTGCAGCACCTTATCTTAAGAAAGTAAAAGATATCCCATGGGTAAAGGCTTTTTTAAAAGGCATTAATGCAGCGGTCATTGGAACTATTTTAGCATCAATACTTGTCCTCATTCCAAATGCACTGATTGATATATGGACTATTCTCATTGCAATAGCAGGATTTATTGCGTTATGGAAATATAAGGTGAATGTATTTTATTGCGTGGGAGTTGCTGGGGTATTAGGTGTGCTGATAAAGAACTTTCTATAAAGAGTAGTGAACCCCTAAAATCACTTTAAGAACTGATTGGTTTTGCCCATTTTATAAGCAAGCAGAATCATTGACTGTTCTTGAGAAGTCATCTTACGGTCATACATTTTCTCAAATTGCTGCAAAAGCTTGTCCGTGTCTATTACTCTTTTAGGCGGCCTTGGTTTAACCGGAACATATAAGGGGTCGTAAAGGACCGGCTGAATGGCTGGAACATATATTTTTTTGAATAGTTCAGCGGTATAATAGGCATCGTAAAGTGCATTGTGAAAGGGGTATGTCACTGGAATATCAAGGGCCTCCACAGCATGCTGCAGTCTCAGCAATTTTTTTGCAGGAAGACTTAAATGCATAGATACATAAGGCTGTAGGTTGATAAACATTTTAGGTAAAAGAGAACTGTTCAAATGATGATAGTTAGCATTTCTAAAAAGCTCTTTGATATCAGACATTCCCCAAATGCAAAATACAGAGTCAGTGTCCCCTATAAATTCGTTATAAGCCTCATAAATCTCAGGAAAGGGTGCCTCTTGAGCAAGCTGCTCAGTGGTGATACCCGTTAGTGCGGTGATAAAAGGACTGATGTTGGTATAAAAAGTAGGTTTTACATAACGACTAAAAGTAGCAACAGTATTTAATGCTGAATCTAATTTAACAGCGCCCACTTGAATAATTTCAAAGAGTGAGTGAGATTTTTCCTGATTGAAATGTTGCAAAGAAGAAAAGTCTTGATTGAATTCTAAATCAAATATAATGAAATGCATAAGAGAACACCCCTAACCATAGGATTTAGCTTATTTTTAACTGAATATATAAAAGCTATTCTATTTTTATTATAAATCAGAAAAGCATGGTATGGTGTAAAAATAATGTTATAGTATATTTATACTAAAAAACATTTGCTGTGCTAATTTGCTTGGCAGCTGGAGGTTAAATATGATTATTGTTGTTGGAAGTTTAAATATGGATTTAGTAACTAAGACAGAAAAGGTACCTAAGGTGGGAGAAACCTTTTTGGGGGTTGATTTCAAGCAGGCAGCTGGAGGAAAAGGTGCAAATCAGGCGGATGCCATTGCAAAACTCGGGGGTAAAGTGGCCATGATCGGCAGAGTAGGAGATGATCAATTTGGAGAATCGCTTATAAATGGCTTAAAGGCTGATGGCGTCGAGGTTTCTCATATTCACGTAACTAAGAGTACATCCACAGGGATTGCAACCATTATTGTAAATGGGGATGGAGATAATTCCATCATTGTGGTGCCAGGAGCCAATTTTAAACTCATGCCAACAGATATTGATGAGGCAGAAGAAATGATTGAAAAATCCCATATCATGATTGCACAAATGGAAGTACCCCTTGATACGATTAAATATGCTTTTAAAAAAGCAAAGCAATATGGAAAATACACAATACTCAATCCAGCGCCGGCCAGAGTATTGGATGAAGAACTGCTCCAAATGACAGATCTGTTAGTACCGAATGAAACAGAACTTGAAATATTAAGCCAAAGAACTCTTGAAACACAAGAAGATATGCTGTTAGTTGCAAAAGAACTCATGCTAAAAGGGATAAAAGAGATAATCGTTACTTTAGGAGCTAATGGATGCCTTCATATTGATAAGACAACCAGTACCCATTATCCAGCACAACTGGTAAAAGCAGTGGATACGACTGCCGCCGGAGACAGCTTTATAGGAGCAATGGCAACTGCATTTTCAGAGGGCAAATCACTTAAAGAAGCTATTGGTTTTGCATCAAAGGTCAGTGCACTTAGTGTAACCCGCCAGGGAGCTCAAGAATCTTTACCTACCAAAAAAGAAGTAGAAGATTACAAGTCGTAATGTGAGTGCACACATGCAGCACCTGTTCACCGATGGCAAGGTGAATTTTTTTTGTAATAGTTGTAATGTACTGAAATACATTTGTGGATTTGAGAGATCTCAATAAAATTAACTTGACGTTACACAATGCGTAATGTTATGATTTGTGTAAAGAAGAAAAGAGAGGTATCCAGTGGATAAAATCAGACTTACAACCAAACAAGAATTGAATATTTATATGAATCCAATACGTCAACAGCTACTAAGGCAGTTAAATATCAATAAAGATCCAATGACTCCGAAAATGCTGGCAGATAAGCTTAATATATCTGCATCGGGTGTTCAGCATCACATTAAAAAATTGATGTTATTAGGTTTGATTGAACGAGACCATACTGAGATGATAAATGGGATTACCGCAAGCTTCTATAAGCCGATACAGGTAACTGTGCAAATTGGTCTAGAGCAAGAAGATGATACCACACAGCAAAGAAAGGTATTTATGCAAAATTCTTTAGCTAAAGTTTATGAGAGCTTTTGTGAACAAATGGCAAAGCGGGTAGAGCGGGAAGAAAAAGCAGAAGCTGATAATCTGCAGCAGTGGGGAGATATTTTAAGCGGAGTTGTTTATTTAAAAGAAAAAGAGTCAAAGGAACTCATCAAACTGATTATGACCTATATTGAACAGCATGCCTCTCCGTCACCGGACTGTATACCATGGGAGTTCGCAATGATATTATATAATGCAGAGGAGCTGGGAGATGACTAAATTGCAGCAGGTCATCATAGGTATTAATCAATTATCTTTGGGGCTATTATTACCGGTCTTAAATTTGATTTTGCTAGAAAAAGGGGCAAGTTTGCAGACACTGCCGCTGTTATTTGTTGTTTATGCTGTTACAGTCATGTGTTTTGAAATGCCAAGCGGCATTTGTGCCGATTTGTATGGACGAAGGACAATATTTTTGTTATCCTGTGGTTTTCAGTTAATATCCTTTTTATTGATGCTTATAGGCAGTACGACTATAGAACTGGTTTTTGCGATGATATGTAATGGAATGGGGCGTGCATTTTCATCCGGCAGCCTAGATGCACTTATTATAGACCAAGCAATTGAACGGGAAGGGGAAGAGGCGTTATCAAAAGTAACCTCTCGGTTAGCTGTTTTAGACGGAGTGGGTCTTGGTTTAGGCAGTATCATAGGAGGCATCTTAGCTGCGGTCAGCGGAACCTATTTGATCAATCTTGTTTTGCGGGTGGTATTTACTGTTATCATAGTCAGCTTGACACTGATGCATATAAAAGAATTGCCAGTTTCTCAGGTAAAGGAACAAAAACGTTCTTTGCTTGCCCATATAAAAGAAGGGGGGCAGCTTGTATGGGCTGCGCCTGGGCTTTGTTTGATTTTAGGAGGCGTTTTTTTCTTAGGCTTCTTTTTAAGTACAATAGAAACCTATTGGCAGCCAGCTTTTATGAGTGTGACAACCTTTCCAAATAGTTCTTGGATACTTGGATTTATTGCTTGTGCTGGATTTTTTACTGTGACATTAGGAAATATCATCTCGCAAAAGATTTTGGTGAAATTTAAAAAGAGATGGTGGAGGATTTATAGTATAAGCCGTATGTTTTTTGCTGTCTGTATCATGTTGTTTGCCGTTCAAAAAAATAGTGTGAGTTTTATCTTTGGGTATATGGGTATTTATTTATTCATGGGGATTAGTAATGTCACTGAAAGTACTATTATTAATCAGCTTGTACCCAATCACCTTAGGGCAAGTTTGCTTTCATTCAATTCTTTTATCTTACAAATAGGTGTTATGTGTGCAGGGGTTTTTAGCAGCTTGATGATTGGATATCTGGATTTCAAAGGCATATGGCTGACTGCTGGAGTTCTTTTGATCCTCTATGCAATCATTGTAATAGTGACAACTTTTGAGAAAAGAAATGAAACGAGTAAAGATATCAAACAAAGCGAGATATAATTGCTGAAAACAATATAATATTGAAAAAACTTCGCTTGTAAGCGAATGATTTCCATGCTAACATAAAGAGGAATACTTTTAAGGTATTACAGTAATCATTAAAAGGAGGTCATGCAGTGGGAAAAAAAGCTGTAGAAATTGCTAAACTGGATGTAGAGAAACTGCTCCAAATGCTCAATGAAGCCCTTGCAGAAGAGTGGTTAGCGTATTATCAGTATTGGATTGGTGCAAGAATGATGGAAGGGCCTATGAGAAGTGAAATTGAGCCAGAATTATTACTCCATGCAACACAAGAACTTGGTCATGCAGAACTTGTTGTAAATCGCATTATTCAATTGGGGGGGACGCCTATTCTCAATCCTAATCAATGGACCCAATTTGCAAAATGTAACTATGAAGAACCTACAGATCCTTATGTAGAAGTGATTTTAGAACAAAATTTAACAGGTGAAAGGTGTGCTATTAAAAGGTATGAAGAAATTGCCTCCTATACGACCGGAAAAGATTTTTCTACATACCAAATGGCAGTTACCATTCTTGATGAAGAGTTAGAGCATGAACATGATATTGAAGACTGGCTGAAAGATATAGCAAGATTAAAAGAGGATATCAGAAAGATAAGAATATAATACAGTTACTTAGTATACCTTATAGAATAGACAATCGTAAATGTCTGTTTTATAGGGTATTTCTTTATATGCCATACGGCGCAGACAATCAGATAGAAAACTTATGAGAAGAGATGGATAGAAAATGATATAATAGCTGTGTTAGGAGTGATGATAAATTGATGAAAGAATTAGGAAGAAATGATTTATGCTGGTGCGGAAGTCAAAGAAAGTATAAAAAGTGCCATGCTGAGCACGATGAAAAAATTGAGTTTTATAGAACGAAAGGTCACATTGTACCACCGAGAAAAATCATTAAGACACCAGAACAGATTGCGGGAATCCGTGAAAGCGGCAAAATTAACACGGCCATTTTGGATTATATAACAGAATTTATTCAAGCAGGTATAACGACAGAGGAAATTAATCAGCTTATTCATGAAAAAACAATAGCATTAGGCGGTGTACCTGCACCTCTTGGATATCATGGATTCCCCAAAAGCATATGCACATCTGTCAATGATCAGATATGCCATGGGATTCCATCAAGAAATATGATATTAGGAAGCGGAGATATTATTAATGTAGATGTCTCGACGATTTACCGTGAATACTTTTCAGATTCCTCAAGAATGTTTTGTATTGGAGATGTAAACGAAGAAAAGAAAAGGCTGGTTCGTGTTGCACAGGAATGTGTTCAAAAAGGATTGGAGCAAGTGAAGCCCTGGGCTTTTCTTGGAGATATGGGGCAGGCCGTACATGAACATGCTATAAAAAATGGTTATTCAGTAGTCAAAGAAATAGGGGGGCATGGGGTTGGTTTGGAATTTCATGAAGATCCTTGGGTGAGTTATGTTTCGAAGAAAGAAACAGAGATGCTGATGGTACCGGGAATGATCTTTACGATAGAACCCATGGTTAATATGGGAACAGATGAAATATATGTCGATGAGGAAAACGGCTGGACAGATTATACAGCAGATGGAAAGCCATCAGCACAATGGGAAATCATGGTGCTTGTAACAGATAACGGTCATGAGGTATTGGCCCATTAGTAAGTAGTGCTAGTAAAAAAAGGACCATTGGTAATGGTAAAAGCTAGAGCGACTAAGTGAATAGAGAATTTTAAGCCTGTTAAAGTGATTGTGAGTCACTTTAACAGGCTATTTTTATGGAAGTTTATGCATATATTGAAACATGTAGCAATAAAATATTTAAAAGCTATATAGCATAATCTTTTGATTTGATAAGTTGTTTGGTAGATACGCAGGAATTTTAATTAAATATGGTAAAGAAGGAAGAGGATGACTTGGTGGAGGATACAGTGAAGATTAAAAAATATAATCCCAATTTTAAGTTAGTTATGATTATAGCGACAACTGTTTTTTTTGCGGAATTAGTGTATGGTATCTATTTGGGATATGTGAAGGGAATTTTGCTTAATGATGCTTTTAGTCGTACCGCTAATGCTTTTTATGTGGTTTTTGTAAAACCCTCAAGGTATGCCTCTATTGGTCTTGTATGGAATCCTCTTCCAAGTACATTACAGATACCGTTCATGGCCTTAGCCAGATATTGGCGTCCCATTGCATCAAGTGGAATTTCAGGAACTATTACGACAGCAGCCTTTGCAGCCTTAGGAGTTGGTATTCTGCTTAATACTTTTTTGAATCTTAAGATTTCAAGGAAATATGCGGTGCTTATTGTGCTGCTCTATGCCTTAAATCCATTTATATTTTTTTATGGCAGTAATGGAATGAGTGAAACATTTTCATTTTTTTTTATAATTTGCAGTGTGAGCGCTTTGACACTTTGGATGGAACGTGGTACCAGCAGATATATGATACAGCTAGGATTCGCTCTTGTAGGATTATTTTATACGAGATATGAGGCACTGCCATTTGCAGCA
>JARBTY010000117.1 GCA_029239935.1 Clostridia bacterium
TGTTATAATATAGTTACAGAAGAAAGTAACATATCTTCTCACATACCCTATTCTCTTATTACAGTTTTATCAAGTATTTGGTATTCAGTAGTTTGTCATGATGTTGGGTTTTTAAAATACCTAAAATAAAGTGCGTTAGGTTTGTCGGGTTTATTGCGTTAGATTTAGTTTCAACTATTAAATGTTTGTAAGTATCGTTTATTACTATTTTTATGAGGTATGAAAGCGTTATGTTTGCAATTGGAAGGAATGAATGAGTAATCATATTATATGCAATGTTAAATCGAATAGGGTATGGTAAGTAGCCGATGTGTTTGTGAAGTTCATACAAGCAATCGGCTACTTATTTTTTATTCTCTATTTCTGTTGCAGATAGTTTAAGACCTCTGTTGTATTTCCCTCAAATATAACTTTATTTGCATCTTTTTGTATTTGATAGCGATACATTGGATCGTAATAATCTTTCAAAAGCATCTCTATCCAGTTCTTATGCATGGAACAATTCCCTGAATTCATTTGCTCTTTCAATGCCTCCTCAAACAAATCTATAACCCATTTACAGCGGTCGCCCCCCAGCCGTTTCTTGAGTTTACTTAAACTTTCTCGTATATAGTTAGCCCATTCCACCAGCCCCAAATCCTGTGTATAAACCTCCTCCAAATCACCACTATTAAAATAGGCCGCTAAGGGTTTGGGTAGAAAGCAGCTCCCAATATTTTTCCCTTCGTCCTCAAGTATCATATAAGGGTAAGCCTTGTTGCGATGCTGAATAAGTGCATAAGCAAGATTATTTTCAAAGTTAATTTGAGTCGGCTGCGGCGTCACTTGTTTTCCAAATGATGACCCTCTATGGTTAGCAATTCCTTCGAGATTTATGGCATTTTGAAGCTTTTTAAGCAAAATGGTTTTACCTGATCCTGTGCAGCCACCAACTAAAATCGGTTTACTTTTTTGCTGTGAGGGTTCAAGTTGTGAGATTAAATAATTTCTAAAAGCTTTATAACCGCCTTCAAGTCTTACTATTTCTTTTCCCGCTGCCTCAGCTATCCACTGCTGCGCAATTTGAGAACGCAGACCACCTCTAAAGCAATAAATCTTACTATTTGGATATTTTTCTAGGTGACTGATCCAAGCATTAATGCGTGCTTGCTTTATTTCGCCTGACACCAGCTGATGTCCAAGTTTGACAGCTGCTTCATTGCCTTCTTCCTTATAACATATCCCAACCACATGTCTTTCTTCATCATTCATTAGCGGTAAATTAACTGCATTTTTAAAAGCACCTTTTGCAAACTCAATCGGAGCACGTACATCTATTAGCGGCGTTTCATCTGTAACAATCTTTTTAAAATCATTGCATGTAGGCAGTTTCATTTATCGCACCCTGATTAATTTGTCAAATTGCTTGCAGGTATGCCCAATAGATTGAAGTGTCAAACCTGCATGATCAGTCATTTTTAAAAACTCAGAAACACCCTCTTTTTTCACAATCACAAGCAGCCCGCCAGAAGTTTGTGCATCACATAAAATATTTCTTTGCTCCATTGTCATCTCTTCAATAGTATGCCCATAGCTTTTAAAGTTGTTTTTAGTCCCCCCAGGTATACAGTCCATTTCAAGATATTTCTTAGTATGAGGCAGTAAAGGCACTTTATCAAAGTCTATTACAGCTGAAATACCACTACTCTCGCAGATTTCACCTAAATGTCCCAATAAGCCAAAGCCTGTAATATCTGTTAAAGTTGCAACCCCGTCTAAGCCCGAAATCTCCGCACCAATTTTGTTCAAAGTGGTCATGGCCTGAATGGCTGCATCAATATGTCCATGTTCAATTTTCTTTCTTTTCTGCGCTGTTGTTAAAATACCAATCCCTAAAGGTTTAGTCAAAAATATTTCACATCCAGCAACTGCTTTGTTATTTTGTTTCAATCTTTCATTCTCAATAATCCCCGTGACTGCTAGTCCAAATATTGGCTCAGGCGAATCTATGGAATGCCCTCCCGCCAGCGGAATACCAGCTTCGTCACAAATAGCGCGTCCCCCTGCAATAACCTCCCTCGCTATTTCTGGAGAAAGTATATTTACGGGCCATCCCAAAATTGAAATAGCCATTAACGGCTTACCACCCATAGCATAAATATCACTTATCGCATTGGTCGCTGCAATTTTTCCAAAAGTAAAAGGATCATCTACAATAGGCATAAAAAAATCTGTCGTGCTTAAGACCGAAGTCCCATTTCCTAAGTCATAGGCTGCAGCATCATCTTTATTCTTATAGCCTACCAAGAGTTTTGGATAGTCTACCTTATCCCCTGTTGTTTTCAATATTGATTCTAGTATAGCCGGAGATATTTTACATCCACAACCTGCACCATGACTATACTCCGTTAACTTAATCTCTTCCATAGCAATATCCTCCGTATTTATCAATTAATAAAACCATCTAAACAGTAATCACCTTATCAGCGTCCATCATAATCGAAACAATTTCAGCCATATCGGTTCGTCGTCCAACTCTGATACTATTTCTAAGATCATAATGATCGATACAAGTTCCGCAGCCTATAATTTCAACACCTTTTAAAAACAAGCCATCAAGAGCATCCAGAACCAAGGAGTCTTGCGCTAATACTTTCACTCCTGCATTATAACATATAATAACATCTGGTAATGACTCACTTGCCCAAATCTTTCTTAAAAATGCTCCTAATAACTTCTTACCCAATTCATCGTCGCCTTTTCCGAAAGATTCACTATTTATAACAATTGCTGTTTTCATTTGTTT
Organism: Clostridia bacterium; assembly: GCA_029239935.1. The sequence continues at coordinate 2,786 of JARBTY010000117.1, forward strand.
TCCTCCCTGATTCTATAAGCTTACTCCGTTAAAACATACTGCTTAAAATAATGCGTTTAATCTATCTCTTAATGTAACAGTCCCCTCCGAAAGATAGCCTTTATGTTGTGCTATGTTTATAGTTTAGCACCTTTATATAGGGTTTTCCACATGGATTTTCCTTATCACCTGTGCTATAATGGTCTGAAATTATGCAAAAAGGACGCTACTATGAGAAACTTAACACAAGACAATATCAGCAAAGTCATTTTACAGTTTGCTTTTCCTGTTTTTTTGGGACAAATCATTCAATTATTTTATAGTATAACAGACACCTGGATTATTGGTAAGATCCTTGGGACCAGTGCACTGGCTGCAGTTGGCTCGGTATGTGTCATCAGTGACATGATTGTAGGATTTTTAATTGGACTTACCAATGGCTTTTCAGTTATTGCAGCCCGTTATTATGGTGCTGCCAATACAAAAGAACTCAACAAAACTTTTGCTTCCTCATTACTTTTTGGGACATTAGCAGCAGTATTTCTCACTTTGTTTTGTATTGTTTTTTTGCCACAGTTGATGCACCTTATGAACATCGCACCCGAACATATCACAGAGGGTACTACATATATCAAAATCATTTTACTTGGCATTGTTGCGCCTATGTTCTACAACGTATTAGCCAGTATACTGCGGGCAACTGGAGACACCAAAGCCGCACTGCTATTTTTACTGATTTCTACCGTTTTAAATATTATACTTAACATCGTGCTGGTAGGCATTGTCCGCATGGGCATTGCCGGTGCCTCTATAGGGACAGTCATTTCTCAGCTCTTTTCTGCCGTGCTATGTTTTATTTATATTTATAGACGTTATCCTATGTTGCATCTAACCAAAGAGAGTTTTTCTTTTAGCACCAAACTGGCCAAGCAGCTTTGTTTAAGTGGCCTTTCTATGGGCCTAATGAACTCCTTAGTTGCAATGGGAACGGTGGTATTACAGAGTTCTATTAACACCTTTTCAGCAAATATCATTGTGGCACATTATGCAGCGAGAAAACTAACCAGCATCTTTATGACCCCTTTTATTGTACTGGGTATGACGATGACCTCTTATTGCGGGCAAAATTATGGTGCAAAGCATTTTGACCGAATTAGATTAGGTGTCAAAAAATCTATCTTCTATTCTTGGATTTGGTGTGCTTTCGTAGTTGTTATGTCCTATACCATTGTCCCCTCCTTAATCAAAACAATCACCTCAACCAATGTGGATGAGGTGATTCAAATGAGTACATTATATTTGCGGGTAGATACCTTGCTTTATTTTGTTGCAGCCGTGATCTCCATCTCACGAAATGCCTTGCAGGGTATCGGTGACCATATCACTCCTATTATCTCAAGCTTCATTGAGCTAGTTGGCAAATACCTGACTGTCATTTTTTTGGCACCTAAACTAGGTTATATGGGAATCATCTTATCAGAGCCCATCGTGTGGGTGCTAATGGTCATCCCACTCCTCATTAAATGCAAAAAAAATGTGGTGTTTCGTTCTGGCGTCTATTAACAGCCATATGATTTTATGAGTCTTCACTTTAGGTATTAACATGATACACAGTCATTACATTTTCTTTTTAATTTCATATTTATCTATTATTTCTTTGTCAGGCACAAGTTTTTCACTACTACTTAAAATAAGTTGTATCTTTTTAGTTTTATTTGCTTGGATTCGTATGATGTATTCATTTTGGGGTTTTAAGTCTAATAACTCCATTTTGAATCTTTCTCTCTCACTAAAATAATTATTACTCCAAATAATACTTTCATCAGATGAATCAATAATTTCAAGTTTAACATCTCCAGTTTCTATTCTTAAATCGACATCAAATTCTAATCTTTGTATACTGTCATTACAATAAATAATTTTTTCACTTGTGAAATTATCAGGGATACTCGAATTATATGCCATTTTAATCTTAGAACTTGAAACACCATTTTCCGCATATGAGCAACCTGTAAAACTCATTAGTATCACCAAAAAAACATACACCCTACCAGCTTTGATAAGTTTAGATTTCATCTGCTCACTCCACTATTTTAAATTTTCCAACTCTTATGTTCTGTATACTAACATGCTCGATTATGAGAGTCAATGTTAATTCCCTTAAGGATTTCTTACAATTCTTTTAAGATCCCTTTAACAAATTTATTGTCCTCTCAAAAGGCTGCTATACCATCTCCACTGTAAGATTTTACATAGTATTGTTTTATTTTGGTTATTCTAATTAAAAAGCCTAAATAATGAGGAGCCTCTCATGAAAAATATAAATAAATTTAAATCCCTAATCTATATTATACTGCCGATGATCATGATGTCTTTTTCAGCTATTTTAAATGCTGCTTCGTCAGCTCCTGCATTCCCTTCTGCTGCTGAACATCAACAAACTATCTATCAATTCATCAGTGAAATTAAAGATGCACAAGACCGGTCAGCTGCTATTGCACAGGCTACTTTACAAGGCTTCACTCCTACCAATACTCAACTGCAACTAGAAATCGATTCGATCAGTACTGACTTACAAGCACTTAACCAAATAATTGAAGATTATGCTGATATTGTTCAAGGCTTAACCCCAGAAGATAGACACGTTCGTCTGACTTTTAATGTTCTTAATCTGGTTAGAAGCAATTTGTATACGCTCAGCTTATTAGTACGTTCGGCAACTGATATAGAAAGAATTGAGCTTCTAGATGAATATTTCCGGACAAGAAGAAATGCTTCGAGCACACTTATGATATTAGAGAATGCTCTTGCAGCATACAATGTTTAACTTTCCAGATATAGTTGACATATGATTTTTAAAAAATAAATGTATTTTATGAATGACTGAGGTGCTATATGCCAAATACAAATTTCCTAAAATTCTTGCTGTGTATAATCTTATCCATTATTATGATCTTTCCCCCCATGCCACTCTATGCTGCTAGTGTCAATGATACACCCATCAGCGATGCCCAGCACAAACAAATTATTAGGCAATTCCTTGAAGAAATAAAAGAAATACAAAGACAAACTACTGACATATCCCTCTTAGCACTTACAAACTCTTCTTTGAAAAATGGACAACTTCAAGCACGCATTAATTTAATTGAAAATAATATCCAGGGACTTAATAAAAGAATTCAAGACTACCTATCAACTGTTCCGGAGGTTGGGGAACGAAACAGACATGTTTTACTTACTTTTAATGTTCTTAACCTTGTTAATGGGGGATTATATCTTCTAAACCTACTGGTAAATACAACTCCTGATGCAGAAAGATTTGCAATATTAGAGGAATACTTTTATTCAAGAGCAACTGCACTCGATACCCTTGAAATACTTGAGGATATTCTCTCGAAATTTAATACTTAATATGACTTTGTTTTTTCCTCTAAGAGAATGGACTAGCATTATTGTATTAAAAATTCCTATTAAAACATATGATACTAATGATGATAGTTATTAAAGGGGGATTTGTGTGGGATATTATATTGAAGTAGAACCAGACGTAAAAATTTTTGTTGAGGATGTTAATCCAGAAGGTAATAAAACCATCTTATTTATACACGGTTGGCCTTTAAGCCATAATGCATATGAATACCAGTTCAATGAGCTCCCAAAACTGGGATACAGATGCATTGGCATGGATACCAGGGGTTTTGGTGAGTCAGATAAACCTTGGAGTGGGTACTCTTATGATAGGCTATCCGATGATGTGAGATGTGTAGTTGAAGCTCTTAAATTAAAAAACTTCACACTGTGCGGGCATTCCATGGGAGGAGCAACTGTCATTAGGTACATGGCACGTCACAATGGCTATGAGGTTTGCAAACTTGCTCTCTTCGGAGCTGCTGCACCTAGCTTAACTAGACGTCCAGATTTTCCATACGGATTACCTAAGGAAGACGTAACCAAGCTTATTCAAGAAACCTATAATGACCGACCTAAAATGTTAAGAGATTTTGGAGATATGTTTTTATTTCAATATGCTACTGAGCCTCTCAAGGATTGGTTCTTCCAATTAGGGTTAGAAGCTTCTGGCTGGGCAACCGCAGCTTGTGCAATTACTTTTAGAGATGAAAGTTTATTTGCTGATTTAGAAAAAATAAATGTGCCCACTTTAATTATTCATGGCATCCATGATAAAGTTTGTCTATTCCCGTTAGCCATTGCTATGAAACAAGGCATTAGAGACTCTAAGCTTGTACCATTTGAATATAGCGGACACGGAACGTTCTATGATGAACGTGATAAGTTTAATGAAGAATTGTCAAAATTTATAGAAGATACAAACTGATGTATTAAGATACAACTAATCCTATACCAAAAAAGTGGACACTACAAACTGAGTTTTAGTTAGTAAACATATTCAGCCGTTACTGATTCACTACAGGTTTGTAGGCCACTTAGATTGCCTTGATAAATGATTGGTCTGCCCCTTATTCCTTTGCAAAATCAAGATTTACTAAAGCAAGGAAAATATACCTATGATCCTGGTGCTTTGCTTTTTATGTTTAATCCACTTTCAGTATTAGTTCAAGAATTCTACTGGCACAAACCTCCATCTCTTCCCTGGAAATAAGGCCTAATGCTTTGGCTTCAAGCAAACGTTCTGGATAACCGCAACCCATTTTGACATCATTTCCGGCTTTGGTTTCTTTATAATGTTCTGCACATGTCCACCAATCTGTGGCTACCATCCCATTAAAACCCCATTCACCTCTTAATATATCTTCTAACAACTCTCTGTTTTCTGACGCGCGATGACCATTAATTATATTATAAGAAGACATAATGCTCCATGGATCTGCTTCTTTGACTACGATCTCAAACGCCTTTAAGTAAATCTCTCTAGCTGCCCTTTCTGATACTCTAGAATCACTGTTCTTCCTATTAGTTTCTTTATTGTTGAGGGCAAAATGTTTGACAGTCGCTCCAATATGCTGAGATTGAATACCTTTTACCATCGCTGCAGCCATCTTACCCGTTAGGAATGGATCTTCAGAATAGTATTCAAAGTTACGTCCACATAATGGACTTCTATGAATATTAATGGCCGGTGTCAACCAAACAGCTATATTATTTTCCTTTACTTCCTTAGCACCAGCTTCTCCAACCGCATATACAACATCTTCGTCCCAAGTACAAGCCAGCAAAGTAGAACAAGGCCAAGCAGTTGTAGTGACGCCGCACACCGGAGAAATTCGAAGTCCAGCAGGCCCATCAGCAGTCATGATATTGGGGATACCATATTCTGGCATATTTCCATATCCGAACGTATTGGCAACGCCAGTATTGGGTTGACCCCCTAATAAATGCGCTACTTCTTCATCTGTCATTTGAGCTAAAAACTCATCTACTGTCATCTTACCCTCTGCTACCTCATAAAAGGTTCGAATTTCCTTCTTAAAGGGCTCTTTCCAAAGCTGATAGCTCTGTCTTTCTCGTACTGCTGGTGTATAGCCTTCTGTCATTTCTACTGACATTTTTTTAAGACCACAAGCATCTGGGTCGTTTCCTGCTTTTAATGGAAGTTGCTCAAAACTGCCATCAGCTAGTCTTCTTTCTTTCAATGAAGTGGGTGCTATTTTTTCACTAAGCTGCAAAGCAACCCTATTTTGTGGTACTGAATAAACTAGGTCAATCTTTTCTGCCGCGCGTACTGACGTTCCAACAAAAAACGTATACTCTCCAGCTTCCAATACATAAGCAGATTTTTGAACTTTACCTAAATCATCATAAGACGCCATATCATCAACTGAAAATTCAAGACTCAGCAGCTGGCTTTCTCCCGATTTAAGTAAACGTGTTTTCTTAAAAGCCACTAAACTTTTTGCCGGTTTTCCAAGAAGACCTTGTGGCGCTCCTCCATAGATTTGAAGGACTTCTTTACCTGCTATATCTCCTGTATTGGTTACATGAATTTGAACTTGGATGATGCCATTTTGCTCTTTTGCCGAAACCACTAACCACTGAAAGTTTGTGTAAGATAAGCCAAAACCAAATGGATAATTTACCTTATTAGCTGCCTCTGAACTAGTCTCAAAATAGCGATACCCTACATAGATATCATCAGTATACTCTACATAAGCTTCAGATTCATGAAAATTATAAGTTGATGGATAGTCTTCCAATCTATTTGCAAAGGTATCAGACAATTTACCCGAAGGGTTGCCCATACCACAAAGAAGCTCTGCTGCTGCCAATCCTCCTTCCATCCCCCCCTGCCATGCCATTAAGACAGATTGAATTTTGGCCTCTTTAACAAACCAGCCAGTATCTACCATACCTCCAACATTCATCACAACAATGACCTTGGCGAAATGCTCCTTGACCTTACTTACCATATCTGACTCTGCATAGGTCAGATAAAAGTCACCGTCTTCAAAAAGCTCTCCAGATCTCTTTGTCAGAGCCTCCTCATGTTCCCAGAGATTTTTATTTTTTGTATCTACAACGCTTTTTCGATCCCATCCTTCTCCAGAAAAACGACAAATGGTGATAATGGCCGTATCTGTATATATCCTAGCCCGCTTTAACAAATCTTCTGGAACAGCTGGCTCTATTGTCATGCCTGGTACAGCGCCCCCTGCATATTGGTTCTTAACGTTTTGGCCATAAAAATCAGATAAATCTTCAAAAATACTGACCTGCTCCTTTAAACTTTTCATTCCTTCGTAAAGATTAGTCGTATACGGAGTGGTTACATCACCGCTGCCGCCACCACCTTTCACATAGTCAAAACTGCCTTTTCCAAA
>JARBTY010000118.1 GCA_029239935.1 Clostridia bacterium
CGTAAACTCGCGAGTTATAAAATTTGTATGCAAATTTCATAACTACCACTCAAACAGTACGGCTAAAAACCATTTGAATAAACTGCTAAGATTTTTGTACGAAATCCTCCAGAGGTAACTTCCAAACCCTAAACTCCCCCTGCTAGCCCTTGAAAGATTAAGATTAGGACTAGTTTTTGGACAGTCTGACGGCCTTAACCCGAGTCGATTCCAAAGACGCCCCTTCTTACCTTGCTAAGTCTGCTTGATGGGAAATGCTATCAAAGAAATTAATGATTTAGAGAACATGTGGTAGAGGGAATACATCTGTCCCTAAAGTCTTTACAAACAAAGTATTTGCAGAAGCACAATAGCATTGAAGTGAATCATTTTATCAATGAACTTTAATAGTAAATAAGATGATAAAGATAAAAAATATATAAGAGACATATAGCAAACATACAAGAAACGTAAACGAATAGAGACTTAAATACAGCGGAAATAGAGTAAAGGGGAGGGCATCTGAGTACTGATTCCGCAGGATTTTTAGAAAAGTCTTAGGGAAATAGGCTCATCTGCCTTTAGCTCCACTGTCTGAACAAGTAAGTGCACTTCTTACCTTGTGAGTTTGGAGCGTTAGATGAGACTATGAGCTTAGAGTTTTCAAAAAGACGAGGACTAAAGGAATCAGATGCCCTCTCTCTTTACGGCACTCTACTATAAAATACAAAGAGAGGAGGAGAACGAGTGATAAACCTTGGACATGGGGCGAATGTGGAGGACATGGCGTCTAGATACCATAAAAACCCTAAAGACGTTTTGGATTTTAGTGCCAATATTAATCCATACAAAATCGAAAAATTAGATAGTTATGTGCTGGAAGCACTTCGAAGGAGCTGTCATTATCCAGATATTTATTATACAGAGCTGAGAACAAACCTTGCGGAGTATTTAGACTGTGAAAGGGACTGGGTTATACCAGGGAATGGTGCTACAGAGCTGATGTACCTCTTGATGAAGTGCATTGATGGCCCTCTGGCTATTGTAAACCCTACCTTTTCGGAGTATGAAAGAAGTGCAAGGCTCAATCAAATCCAAGTGGTTTCATTTGCACTCAATAAGCACAATGGATTTTCTCTTGAGATGGAAGAGATAGCTAGCAGGATAGATGAATTCGAAAGTTTATTTATTTGTAATCCCAATAATCCAACAGGAAAAGTACAAAACCTCAAAGAAATTTTAGATTTATTAAGGGAAAAGGGCAAAAAGCTTATAGTTGATGAGACCTTTATAGAGTTTGTAGAGGATGAAAAGACCTACAGTTTATTAAATTATATCAAAGACTATCCCAATCTTATAATGATTAGGGCGGCTACCAAATTTTTTGGACTGCCGGGGATTCGCTTAGGGTATGGTGTAACCTCTGATAAAGTGCTCTTAAACAAGATGAATGCGTATAAAGAACCATGGACAGTTAATAGTTTTGCAGAGTATTTATCTCATTATATGTTTAAGGATCAGGCGTATATTGAAAGGAGCAAGACCTATTTTAAAGAGGAAAGAAAAAGAATGCTTCAAAAACTGGGAGAACTCAGGGCATTTAAAGCTTGCCCTACAGACACCAATTTCATTTTAATAGAACTCAAAAATATAAAAGCTAAAGAGCTCAAAGAGAGGTTATTTGAAAAGTATAACCTACTTATAAGGGATGCTTCTAATTTTAAAGGATTAGATGAAAGTTTTATAAGAATTGCTATAAAAACCCAAAAAGAAAATGATTATTTAATTCATCACTTCAAAAAGGAAGATGAGCTTCATGGGTAGAAGGGAGCATTATGAAAAAATTATTAATAGCAGGTACTAACAGCGGAGTAGGTAAAACAACCATAGCCTTAGGCATCATGCAGGCTCTCAAAAACAGAGGACTGAGCGTACAGCCTTATAAGGTAGGTCCCGACTATATTGATACAGCTTATCATACGCATATTACAGGAAAGGCATCGAGGAATTTAGATGCCTATATGCTGGAGGATGAGCAGCTTAAGTATCTTTTTAATAAGTCTTCAAAAGACAGTGATGTTGCTGTGATAGAAGGAGTCATGGGACTTTATGACGGATATGGCATAGATATCAATAGCTGCAGCAGTGCCTATATTTCTAAGCTTCTTAAAACACCCGTTATATTAGTCATTGATGGTAAAGCCTTGGCAGCGTCAGGAGCGGCTATGGTTTTAGGTTATAAAATGCTGGATGAGCAGGTAAACCTCAAAGGGGTTATTGTAAACAATGTTAAAACGGCTTCTCATTTTCAGCTGATTAAAGGCGCGATAGAAAAGTATACTGGGATAGAGGTGCTTGGTTATTTCCCGCCTCATTCGGAGTTTGCACTGCCTTCAAGACACCTAGGACTTATTCCAAGTCATGAAATGCTGGCATTGGAGGAAAGGCTTGGCCGCTTAGGTGAGGAAATGAGTCACTATATAGCGATAGACAGATTGTTAGAGCTTTGTGAAGGGGAGGAAATAACCACTGATTTTCATCCAGAGTTTCCAAAGGCAGCAGGTAAAACCTTGGCTTTGGCTTATGATAAAGCTTTTAATTTTTATTACGAAGACAATATAGAACTTTTAGAAGAAGCAGGACTTGAGATCAAAAGGTTTAGTCCCCTTGAGGACAAAGAACTGCCAGAATGTGATTATGTGTACATTGGGGGCGGTTTTCCAGAAGTTTTTGCAAAAGAGCTTCAGGCTAATACAACGATGAGATCATCCATTAAAAAAGCTCATGAGAAAAACATACCGATCTATGGAGAATGCGGCGGCCTGATGTATTTAGGAGAAAGTCTTACAACGCTTGAAGGCCAAAGTTATGAAATGACAGGTATTTTCAGAGGGGTAAGTACGATGACAAAGGGACTTAAGCGTTTTGGTTATTGCAAAGCGGTTGCTGAGGAAGAAACCCTTCTTTCACAAAAAGGAGATGTTTTAAGAGGTCATGAATTCCATCACTCAGAGTTTACAACAACGGAGCGGGCAGCTTATAGAATGATTAAAGAAAGAGACGGGAAAATAATCGATGAGTGGCTGGGAGGATACAGCAAAGGTTCGGCGCTTGCCTCTTATTTACACATTCATTTTTATACGAACCCCAATGCCCTAAATGTTTTTTTAAAAGCAGGAAACAATCATTTACAGGAAGAATAGGAGGCTCTAAAATGCAGTATATAAAAGACCCAGGATTAATTGAAAAAAATAGTTTTAGTATCATTCAAAGCATTATAGATGAGACCCGCCCCGGGTATAAATTTAAAAATGAAACACAAGAAAAAATAATTAAGCGGGCGATTCATACCACAGCGGATTTTGAATACTTAGATATTCTAAAAATATCAGAGACGGCTGTAGCTTCCATAATAGAAGGACTTAGGCAAGGGGCTACGCTTTATACAGACACCAATATGGCACTTAGCGGCATCAATAAAACAAAGCTTGCGGCATTAGGTTGCGAGGGAAGGTGTTATGTCAGTGATGAAAGAGTCATCAAACTTGCGAAGGAAAAAGACATGACCCGTTCCATGGCAGCGGTGGAGATAGCCAGCCATGAAGAAGGAGAAAAAATCTTTGTCATTGGCAATGCACCTACTGCACTTTATAAAATAATAGAGTTTGAGCAGGAAGGGCGGCTTATGCCCAAAGCAGTTGTAGGGGTGCCAGTTGGTTTTGTTGGGGCGGCCGAGTCAAAAGAAGAGCTGGCAAAAACGGATATCCCTTATATCTTATCCAAAGGAAGAAAAGGTGGCAGCAATTTAGCAGCAGCGATTATCAATGCCATTCTTTACACCTTATAGGCAGCCTTATGGAAGAATATGTGTATATTGATGGTAAAAAATACAGAAGAGGTTATACAACCGGAGCTTGTGCAACAGGGGCCGCCAAAGCAGCAGCCTATATGCTTATGACACAATGCAAGGTAGAGCAGATTGAAATAGATACGCCAAAAGGTATCAGGCTTTCCCTAAAGGTCGAACATGTGGAAATAGAAAAAGACTGTGTAAGATGTGCCATTCAAAAAGACGGGGGCGATGATATTGATGCAACCCATAAAGCGTATATCTATGCTGTTGTAAGACCCAATGAACGAGGGGAAATCAGGCTTTTTGGAGGCACTGGAGTAGGGGTTGTTACCCAAAAGGGAATAGGGATAGAAATAGGTCAGCCTGCTATCAATAAAACTCCAAAAGAGATGATTTTAAAAGAGGTTAGCGGCGCCGTAGGAAGTCGCGGGGTAGATATTACAATAGAAGTACCAGATGGAGAAGCCATAGCAAAAAAAACGTTTAACCCAAGACTAGGTATCGTTGGGGGCATCTCCATTATAGGAACCACTGGAATCGTTGAGCCAATGTCAGATGAGGGCTGGAAAAAATCCCTTTCTCTGGAGCTTCAGATGAAAAAAGCCCAAGGAATGGATCAAATCATTTTAGTCAGTGGTAACCATGGAGAACGGTTCGCTAGGGAAGTTCTTGGACTAAATCCAGCGGCTATTGTCAGAACCAGTAATTTTATTGGTTACATGTTAAGTGAAGCCAAACGGATGGACTATAAAAAGATTCTTTTAATAGGTCATTTAGGTAAATATATCAAGCTTGCAGCAGGTATTTTTAATACCCATAGCAAGGTGGCAGATGCAAGAAGTGAAATATTGGTGGCCTATTTGGCACTGATGGGTGCACCGCTTGAAATGCTTCAAAAGGTGGAGAAATGTTTGACGACTGAAAGTGCTATGGAGCTTATTGCGGGCAGCAGATATGAGGAAGTTTATACCCTTGTAGCCCAAAAATGCAAGGAGCGTTCAGAACTTTATATGAATGAGGACGCTGTTCAGGCGGAAGTTATTATTTTCTCTTTGGATGGGAAACTGCTGGGGCAGTCAGAAAAAGCGAGGGAGCTTATGGAGGAACTCAAATGATTTATGTGATAGGCATTGGACCAGGAGACACCAGTTATTTGACGCAAAAAGGAGAGGCCATTATTCAAAAAGCAGACATTATCATTGGAGCCCAAAGAAATCTGGAAAGTATAGACAAGGTTACCGGCACAAAAATAGAGCTTAGTTCAAAACTGAGTGCACTAACGGAATATCTTGAAGCAAACCTAGATAAGGACATTGCTGTATTAGCCAGTGGGGATCCACTGATTTATGGGATTGGCAAGTATCTATCAGAGCAGTTTGCAGCCAGTCAGTTAACCATTATACCTGGTATAAGTGCTGTTCAATATATGTTTTCAAAAATACCTTTGGATATGAATGAACTTTATATCACAAGCAGCCATGGTAAAAAGCCAGATTTTAATCAAATCCTAAGTTATGCTAAAGTAGCTATGGTCACAGACCACCTTATTGGACCTGCTGAAATAGCACAAGAGATTTTGATAAGAGGGTTATCTAAAGTCATTTGGATAGGAGAAAACTTAACCTATCCAGATGAAAAAATAAGCAAAACCCTGCCGAAAGACGTGAAAAAAGGGACGAAGTTTAAGAGAAATGTTGTGGTGATTTTAGATGAAAAATAGTGCATTTATAACAGGAGCTGCCCCTATAACAAAAGAAGAAGTGAGGGCAATCGTTCTTAGCAAACTGGAACTGGTTCATAAAAAAAGTTTTTTGGATATAGGAGCTGGTACAGGCAGTGTAAGTATACAGGCAGCAATAGAGTATCCCAACCTAAAGGTTACAGCTATTGAGCATCATGAAGAAGCGCTAAAGCTTGTAGAAAGCAATAAAAAACGGTTTGGTTTGGAGAATGTATGCATCAAAAAAGGTCATGCTCCCATAGAACTGTCTCAAAAGGTAGATGCGATTTTTATTGGAGGCAGTGATGGAGAGTTGGAAGAGATTATCAAGTGGAGCTATGGGTTATTAAATGAAGGGGGCAGTCTGGCAGCCAATTTTCTGCTCATTGATCATTTTTATGAGGCCCTTAGACTCCTTAAAGAAGCTCAGTTCATAAGTATTGAGGCGACGATGCTAAGTGTCTGCAAGCTCGAAAAGTTAGGAAAAGGGGAATACTTTAAACCCTTTAATCCGATCTATATCATATCTTGCAACAGGGAGGGTAAAAGCAATGAATAAAATACATTTTGTAGGGGCTGGCCCAGGAGACAAAGAACTGATTACATTAAAAGGGTATAAGCTGTTAAGTCAGGCAGATTGTGTAATCTATGCAGGATCTTTGGTTAATCCCGAACTACTTGAATATTGTAAGGAAGACTGTGCGATTTACAATAGTGCGACTATGGATCTTGGAGAAATTATTGAGGTGATGGCAGAAGGGATTAAAAGTCATAAAAATGTGGTAAGGCTTCAAACCGGTGACTTTTCGATCTATGGTTCCATCAGAGAGCAGGCGGAAGAGCTTGGAAAACTAGGCATCAGTTATGACTGTACGCCGGGGGTCAGTTCGTTTTTAGGTGCAGCCTCCGCGTTGGGCGTCGAATATACGGTGCCGGAGGTCTCACAAAGTGTTGTCATCACAAGAGCAGAGGGGAGAACGCCTGTACCCTCTAAAGAATCCATCAAGTCTTTTGCGCAGCATCAGACATCCATGGTCATCTTTTTATCCGTTCAAATGATAGGGCAAGTGGTAGCAGATCTTATAGAAGGCGGTTATCCATCAGAAACTGAGATTGCAGTGGTTTACAAAGCGACTTGGAAAGATGAAAAAATAGTCAGGGGAACGCTGCAAACTATTGAAAGCCAAGTGAAAGAAAATCATATTAATAAAACCGCACTGATTATGGTAGGCAAGTTTTTGGGAAATGAGTATAATTATTCCAAACTCTATGATAAGGATTTTGTTCATGAATACAGACCATAACATAGCATTTCTGGCTGTTACAGAGGATGGCAAGCAGATTGCTAAAACCCTGAAAGAAAAACTCAAAAGAGGCACTATTTATACCACCCCCAGACTTTATGAGGAGGGTACCTATGTAATAAGCCCTTCTTTAAGCGTCGTAACAGGAGAAGTATTTAAGACCTATGAGACCCTTGTCTTTATTATGGCGGCAGGGATAGTGGTAAGAATGATAGCGCCTTACGTGCAAGATAAGCTAAAAGACCCTGCGGTTTTGGTGATAGATGATTTAGGCAGACATGTGATCAGCTTGTTAAGCGGTCATATGGGCGGAGGCAATCAGATGACCCTTGATATCAGTGAGATACTCAAAGCACATCCGGTTATTACGACTTCTACAGATGTCCATCATAAAGCAGCACTTGATACTATGGCCAAAGCTTTGGAGGGGTATATAGACAATTTCAGGGAGCAGGTCAAAGCTGTGAACTATCTGCTTATTCATGATAAAAAGGTGGGATTTTATAAAGAAGACTGTTACGAGGTACAGGATTTAAGAGGATTTACCCCAGTAAAAGATTTGAATAACCTCGAAGCCTTTGAAAAGGTGGTCTGTGTGACTTACAAAGATAAGCTGGAAGGTGACGTGGGCGTAGTTGTGAAATTGGTTCCAAAGGATTTGGTAATAGGGATAGGCTGCAGAAAAGATACACCTATCAAGCTTTTAGAAGACTCATTGAATAACTTTTTAGAAAGTTATAATATAGATAGCCATGCCGTGAAATGTTTGGTCAGTGTAGAGGTTAAAAAAGATGAAAAGGCCATTATAGCGCTAGCTGACAAGCTGGGTGTGCCTTTTGAAGTGATTGAGACAAAAGAAATAGCAAAGGTTGAACACCTATTTGAAAAATCAGAATTTGTTAAAAGTCAAATTGGTGTCTATAGTGTAGCAGAGCCTGCTGCTTATTTAGTAAGTAGTGGCAACCTATGGATTGGAAAGCACAAATATAAAGGCATTACCTTTGCAATAGGGAGGATAAAGAAATGATTTATGTAATAGGGATAGGCCCAGGTGCCAAAGAAACGATGACCTTACAGGCCATTAAAGCCTTGGAGGAATCAGAGGTTATTGTAGGCTATAAAACTTATATAGAGCTGGTTAAAGAATTTATAGAAGGTAAAGAAATTATAAAAAATGGTATGCGTCAAGAAGTAGACCGGTGTAAGCTGGCTATTGAGTATGCCAAAGCTGGCAAAAAAGTAGCGGTTATCAGCAGCGGGGACAGCGGCATATATGGCATGGCAGGACTGGTTTTAGAACTTGCCCTAAAGGAAGAATCGGAAATCCCTGTAAAAGTAATACCTGGTATTACAGCCAGTATTGGCGGAGCCAGCCTTTTGGGGGCACCTATTATGCACGATTTTTGCCATATCAGCCTAAGTGATCTTTTAACACCTTGGGAAGTGATTGAAAAAAGATTGAGACTTGCAGCAGAGGCAGATTTTGTTATTTGTCTGTATAACCCAAGAAGTAAGGGTAGGAGTGAGCATCTTTATAAGGCATTTGAGATTATGGGGGCCTTTAAAGGACCTGATACACCTGTGGGTATATTAAAAGATGTCGGAAGACCTGAAGAGAAAAAACTGATTGTTCCCTATAAAGAGATGGACTATGACTGTGTGGATATGACAACCCTTGTGATTATTGGTAATAAATCGACCTTTATACATGGAGATTATATGGTTACACCGAGGGGTTACGCTCTATGATTTTAGTTTTGGGAGGCACGTCAGACAGTTTACTCATTTGCAAAAAGTTAAATGAAAAAGAACTGCTGTATAAGGTGTCAGTGACAACGGATTATGGCAAACATTTAGCCCAAAACTATACCAACAATGTTTTGCTGGGGCAGCTGGATTTAATCAGTATGAAAGAACTCATCAAAAAAGAGGGGATCAGTCTGATTATAGATGCGACACATCCCTATGCAATACAAGTATCTCAGACAGCTATTTTGGCAGCTGATGGGTTGCAGATAACGTACATGCGTTATGAAAGAGAATCTCTTTTAAAAAGTGTAGAGTATGATAAACTAGAGATAGTAGAAACCATAGG
>JARBTY010000349.1 GCA_029239935.1 Clostridia bacterium
TAAATGAATTTGCCCAAATGATTTCATTATTTGAGAAATACGATGTAGCTTTAATCTCAATCACTGAAGGTATAGATACAAGCACATACATGGGTAAGTACTTCTCTTACATTTCAGGTATATTTGCAGAGATGGAAGTAAACAGCATCGTGATTCAAGCAAAGAATGGTATGATACAGCGAGCCAAAAATGGTTTGTGGAATGGTGGATTAGTCTTAGGGTATGATACTCTGGACAAAAAACTCATTATAAATGATGAAGAAGCTAATACTGTAAGAAAAATATTTCAGCTCTATACAGAAGATTGTTGGGGATATAATAAGATTACTAAATACCTAAATCAAAATATCGAGCTATATGCTACTAAGAAAAAAAGTACATGGTCATACTTTACTGTAAAAAATGTAATTGATAATCCGGTCTATGCTGGCTACATAAGATGGGGCACGCATGTAGATTGGAGTAAAAAACGGCGAAAAGGCAAAAGTGATGATTATATCCTCGTTGAGGGAAAACATGACGCTATCATTAGTATAGAAACATGGAGCAAGGCACTCGAAAGACGCAAGCAGTCAACCAAAGAAGTAATTAAAACAGATCAATACACATACTTATTGTCAGGACTGTTAAAATGTCCTTCCTGCGGAGCATCAATGACTTCTCATAAAGTAAATCAGTGGGCTAATAAAAGAATATGTAATACTAATCTTGTATGCTCAGAAATAGTTGAGGATGAAGTAATAAAGAAAATTAAAGAATTTGTTAGTCAACCGAACATCCTAAGCATAATAGCGACACAATTTGAAAACTCTTTAGATAACCTAGATGAAATTGATAAGTCAATAAAGAAACTACTTAATAAGTTAAACGAAAAAAGAAACTCAGAAAAAATATATTATAGCTATCTAGCAGACCAAGAAAAGTTGAAAAATTTAAAGGAAGAAATCATATTGAATATGATAAAATCCATATCAGATGAAATTTCTTCTATAGAAATGAATATACATGATCTTAAACTAAAGAAAGGAGCATTAACGCAACAAAACACCTATCTTGACAGTATCGTAGCTGTATTAAATAATTTTTCCTTAGCATTTGACAATTCCTCTTCTGAATTGAAAAAGAGATTACTTCATTCCTTAGTTAAAGAAATCAAGGTGAATCCAGGTGAAACAACTACAGATAGAACTATTAATGAAATAATCTTGCACTTCAGCAGTATAGATTTAGAAGCTTTTAATAAAACAAAAGCTTCTAAAAAAATAACTCCCGAGTTTGTGGTCACTTATGATACGGTTCACCCTTAATAATCCTAAATCCCCGATATACCTGCTCCAACAGAATCATCCGCATCACTTGATGTGGGAAGGTCATAGCAGAAAAGGACAGATGATAATCTGCCCTTTTTAGCACTTCTTCGCTTAGTCCTAGGGAACCGCCTATTACAAAAGCTATGTTGCTTTTGCCTCTAAGGCCTAGGCCACTTATTAGTTCCGCAAATTTCTCTGAGGATAGTTGTTTTCCTTGTATTGCAAGGGCTATTACATAGGTGTCATCCTTTATGTTTTTAAGTATGGTCTGACCTTCCTTAAATTTAACGATCCCTTCCTCTGCTGCACTCATATTTTCTGGCGCCTTTTCATCTGGCACCTCTATGATATCCAGCTTGCAATACTTTGTAAGTCTTGTGGAATATTCTTGTATCGCTTCCTTCAAGTACTTTTCCTTCAACTTCCCTACTGAAATTACGGTTATATTCATTCTATTCCTCCGGTTTAGCCATTAATGTCGCTTCTGCTTCGTAAATCTTGTTTTCTCTCTCATATTTAATGGTGATTTTGTCACCTGGTTTTTTACTATACAAAACGCTCTTAAATTTTACCATAGTATTTACTTCTACGCCATCAACTTGAGTTATCACGTCTTCAGGCTTAAGGCCAGCCTTATCTGCAGCGTAGTTTTGTAGTACTGAGGTTATATATATCCCGTATTTTATCTTGATGCCTGTATCCAGGTATCCTGCTATTTCTCTATCTAATAACCCTATACCAAGATAGGTTGCCTGGAATTTGCCTTCATTTATAAGCTGGTTTATGATTGGTTTTGCAATATTTATTTGTATAGCAAAACCTAAGCCTTCAGCTGATGCTTTTGCAGTGTTGATTCCGATAATCTTACCTTCACTGTTGATAAGCGGTCCTCCGCTATTACCGGGATTAATAGCTGCATCTGTTTGGATCAGATCTTCCATTATGTCTGTTTGACTAACCTGAATCGTTCTATTTAAGCCGGATATGATGCCTTGAGTAACAGTTCTGTCATATCTTAAGCCCAAAGGATTACCAATAGCAATTGCCAATTCTCCAACATCTATGGCATCTGAATCTCCTAGTTCAACAATTGGTAGATTTGTTGCATCTACCTTAATTACTGCCATGTCTAGAGTTGTGTCCTTCCACAGAACTTCTGCAGTCAGCTCTTTTCCATCAATAAAATAAACTGTAATTTCTTTTGGATTATCTCCAACAACGTGAGCATTTGTTACTATGTACCCACGAGAATCCACAACAAATCCTGAGCC
>JARBTY010000119.1 GCA_029239935.1 Clostridia bacterium
AGACAGACACATAGCTTTAAAGAGTATTGCAGAAAGACTATGTATGTCAGAAAATTATTTAGAACAGCTGATGGCACTTCTCAAAAAAAATGAGCTTGTATCCAGTGTAAGAGGTGCTCAGGGTGGGTACTTTTTAGCAAAAGATCCAGCAGATATTACGATAGGAGAAATCCTAAGAGCACTCGAGGGCTCTTTGGCTCCGACCGATTGCACATGTGAGGATAATACTTATCATTGTACATTAGATGGGAAGTGTGTAACAAGGGGTGTATGGGAAAAGATAAGAGACAGTATTAACAAAGTAGTGGACAGCATCAGTTTAAAACAGCTGATGGAAGATTATGAAAAAATAAATGAAGATGCATCACATATTTATTACATTTAGATGCAGTTAAGGAGTGTAGATCATAATGGAAAGAATATATTTTGATAATGCAGCAACTACACCAGTTAAAAAAGAAGTATTAGATACAATGCTTCCTTATTTTACAGAGAATTTTGGTAATCCATCAAGTGTCTATCAGTTGGCCCAAATTAACAAAAAAGCTATTGATGAAGCAAGAGATACAATGGCAAAATATTTAGGCGCCAATGCAAATGAAATCTTTTTTACAAGCGGCGGAACAGAAGCAGACAACTGGGCAATTAAAGGTATAGCAGAAGCTTACAAAGCCAAAGGTAATCATATTATTACATCTAAGATAGAGCATCATGCGGTGCTGCATACCTGTGAATACTTAGAAAAACAGGGTTATGAGGTAACTTATTTAGACGTGGATAAAGATGGTATAGTAAATCCGGAAGATGTTAAAAAAGCGATTAAAGACACAACGATCCTTATTTCAATCATGTATGCTAATAACGAAATAGGAACGATCATGCCTATCGCTGAAATCGGCCAAATAGCCAAAGAGCATCAAATTATTTTTCATACCGATGCCGTACAGGCAATAGGTCAAGTAAAGATAGATGTTAAAGAACAAAATATAGATCTGCTTTCTTTGTCAGCACATAAAATCAATGGACCAAAAGGCGTGGGACTTTTATATATTAAAAGAGGCATCAAAACAGCACCTTTTATCCATGGCGGGGCACAAGAAAGAGGCAGACGGGCAGGAACAGAAAATGTGCCTGGTATTGTAGGACTTGCAAAAGCTATGGAGCTGACTTATGATCATTTTGAAGAAAAAATAAAAAATATTACCGCACTTAGGGATGAGCTGATCCAAGGGTTAATCACTCAGATTCCTTATTGTAAGCTCAATGGACATAAGACCCAGAGACTTTCTAATAATGTTAATATCGGTGTTGAATTTGTTGAAGGAGAGTCATTACTTCTTTTATTAGATATGAATGGCATAGCCGCTTCCAGTGGTTCAGCTTGTACATCAGGTTCTCTAGACCCTTCCCATGTGCTTTTGGCTTTAGGTCTTCCTCATGAAAAGGCCCATGGTTCTGTAAGATTTACACTTGCAGAGAGTACGACAAAAGAACAAATCGATTATGTACTCGAAAAAATGCCCCCGATTGTGCAGAGGATGAGAGATATGTCTCCTTTGTATGAAGAATTTTTAAAAGCAAACCAATAAAATAATATAAAAGACAAACAGTGAGGTGAAAACTATGTATAGCGAAAAAGTAATGGATCATTTTATGAACCCAAGAAATGTTGGAGAGATTGAAGAAGCCAGTGGTGTAGGTACTGTTGGAAATGCAAAATGCGGAGATATTATGAAAGTCTATCTAAAAATAGAAGAAGATATTATTCAAGATGCAAAGTTTAAAACTTTTGGATGCGGTGCGGCTGTTGCGACAAGCTCTATGGCTACAGAGCTTGTCATCGGAAAGACAATCCAAGAAGCACTGCATATTACAAATAAATCAGTAGCAGAAGCACTGGATGGGCTGCCACCAGTCAAAATGCACTGCTCTTTATTGGCCGAAGAAGCAGTTCATGCGGCTCTTTGGGATTATGCTAAAAAGAATAATATTGAGATAGAGGGACTAGAAGAGCCTAAAGCAGATGTCCACGATCATGACCACCAGGAAGGGACTGGTTGTTGTAATGGCTAAGGAAGAAACGAGGCCTAAAGTAGTCGTTGGTATGTCTGGCGGGGTTGACAGCTCAGTAGCAGCCTATCTTTTAAAAGAACAGGGATATGAAGTGATTGGGATGACAATGCAGATTTGGCAAAAAGATGCTGAGGAAGACAAAGATGGCGGCTGCTGTGGGCTTTCGGCTGTAGACGATGCCAGAAGAGTCTGTCAGAAGCTGGATATTCCCCATTATGTGATTAATTTCAGAGATGATTTTAAAAAGTATGTGATAGATTATTTTTTAGAGGAATACCAGAATGCAAGAACCCCTAACCCCTGTATTGCGTGTAATCGTTATGTTAAGTGGGAATCCATGCTTACTAAGGCGCTGCAAATAGGTGCTGACTATATAGCAACAGGACATTACGCAAGGATAATTAAAGATGAGAACAACGGAAGATACATGCTAAAAGAGTCAAAGACGGCAGCAAAAGACCAAACCTATGCTCTATATAATCTAACACAAGAGCAGCTAGCTCATACACTGATGCCTCTTGGCGACTATACTAAAGATGAAATAAGAGCCATAGCTAAACAAATCGGCCTCGCGGTGGCAACCAAACCAGACAGTCAGGAAATCTGTTTTGTTCCAGATGACGACTATGCGAGATATATTGAAGAAGAAACAGGAAACGCACCTGTAAAAGGTGCGTTTATCAATAAAAAGGGTAAGGTGATAGGCGAGCATAAAGGGATTATTCACTATACGATTGGCCAGAGAAAGGGACTTGGACTTTCTTTAGGCAAACCTGTATTTGTCACTCAAATCAATGCAAAAGACAATACCGTAAGAATTGGAGATAATGAGGAACTTTTTACAACAACTGTTTATGCCAATACTGTTAATTTTATGGCTTTTGAAAAACTGGAGGGAGAGCTTATCTGTTCAGCAAAGGTCAGGTATAGTCATCAGGCACAGCCTTGTACGATCAAAATGATAGACCAAGACACTGTTTTATGTGAATTCAGAGATAAACAAAGGGCTATTACTCCAGGACAAGCATTAGTTTTTTACGATAAGGATATTGTTATTGGCGGCGGTACAATACTATAAAAAAGAGGAGTTTATCCTCTTTTTTTATGCAGAAAAGCTACAAAGTATAGGTCTTCATTACAAAAACAGACAAAGAAAGTACAGATATTTTTATATAAAAGATTGAAATATAACTTGTCTATAAAAAAAAACGGTGATAAAATGAGTCTGGATGTAAAACTAGCGTGGGAGGATAATCATGAATGAAGTAAACTGGTTAAACGTAGCCCTGGGATTTTTAGGCGGGTTTGGACTATTTCTTTTTGGCATGGAGTATTTAGGTGAGGGCTTACAAAAAGCGGCTGGAAGTCGTATGAAAAATTTATTGGGTGTTTTAACCAATAATCGATTTTTAGGCGTTTTGGTAGGGGCTGGAGTAACGGGCCTTATTCAAAGTTCATCGGCTACTACTGTGATGGTAGTAGGTTTTGTAAATGCAGGACTGATGTCGCTTAAGCAAGCAGTAGGTGTTATTATGGGGGCCAATATAGGTACAACGGTTACAGCATGGATTGTATCTTTAGGTGAATGGACAGAGTTCCTTAAACCGTCTGTCGTGGCGCCAATCTGTATTGTTATTGGTGTTGTATTGATTATGTTTGCAAAAAAACAAACTTTAAAGCATACAGGACAAATACTATTTGGCTTTGGGGCACTATTTTTAGGTTTAGATATGATGAGCACGGCTGCGAAACCTCTCAGTAAATTAGACGAAGTAAAGCAGTTATTTATAATGCTTGGAAGTAATCCGCTTTTGGGTGTTTTAACAGGAACCATTGTAACAGCTATTATCCAAAGTTCTTCAGCATCAGTAGGTATTCTTCAAGCATTGGCTACTGCTGCATTAGTTCCTTGGAATACAGCAATTTATATTATTTTAGGACAAAATATAGGCACATGTATTACGGCCATTCTTTCAAGTATTGGTGCCAGCAAAAATGGTAAAAGGGCCGCTGTTATTCATTTGCTCTTTAACGCTATTGGCACAGTGATTTTTGGTATTATAGCTTTTTTCATCTTTCATTTTGCCATACCGGCATTTGGGTCAACCAATATTGATGTGACACAAATCAGTATTGTTCATACCGTGTTTAATATAGCCAATACGATTATGCTCTTTCCATTTGCAGGTGCTTTGGTCTGTTTGGCAGAAAAGATTATATCTGGAAAAGAAGATGTTTCAGAAGGCGAACTTCAGCACCTTGATGAACGTATTTTAGAGACCCCTTCCTTTGCAGTAGGAAATGCAATCAAAGAAGTTGTCCGTATGGGTAATATGTCTATTCAAAATACGAAAACAGCTATGGCAGCTATCTATGAAAAAGATCAAAATAAGGTGCAGGAAGTATTTGAGAGAGAAAAGATTATTAACCAACTGCAGCATGGGATCAATCATTATCTTGTAAAGCTTTCCAACGTATCTATTTCAGAGCAGGAACATGGCACAATCACAGGACTTTTTCACACTGTAAGTGATATTGAAAGGGTTGGAGATCATGCAGATAACATAGCAGAACTGGCAGATATTCTTATTAAACAAAGTGAAACATTTACAGATGTAGCCATGAGAGAGCTAAAAGAAATTACTGATGTGACAATCAAATGTATTGAACTTTCTCTGCAAGCCTATGAATTTGATGATAAAACCATTGCTAAGCAGGCCTTGCCGCTAGAGCAGACAGTGGACCGCATGGAAGAAAAACTCCGTTCAAGACATATTAAACGTCTTTCAGAAAACAAATGCAGCTCCATAGCAGGCGTTATATTTTTAGATATTATCAGCAATCTCGAGCGTATATCAGACCACGCTTCGAATATTGCAATGACTATACTGGATGAAAACAAATCTTTAACAACAGAAGATATGGATTTATCTTTTAAACATGAATAAAAAAAGTCAAACAAACCACCTTAATAGAGAAGTCTAAGCTTCTTTACTAAGGTGGTTTTTATTTGAAAAAATAAAAAAATAAATTTATGACAAAATCATTGCTTAATATGAAAAAATTGTATAAAATATAGATACGGGACATAAAATGAATAGGTGGGATAAAATTGATCCCAAGGAGTAGTGATATGCAAAATACATTATCCGCATTAGAAAAATTACTTCCTGAAGCTATCAAGTTATTTAAAGAAAGATACTTTCTACTTCAAACAATACTCGAAAATGGACCAGTAGGCAGAAGAGGACTTGCATCCATGCTAAACTTTTCTGAAAGGACCATAAGAAAAGAAGTGGATATCCTGCTGCAGCAAGGACTTGTTGAGATTTTCCATCTTGGAATAGTCATTACAGAAGAAGGTGAAAAGCTGTTAGATACACTGTATCTTCCACTACAAACTTTAGAGGAGTTTTCTCAGCTAGAGAAAGAAGTCAGCAAACTGTTAGATTTAAAACAGGCAGTCATTGTTAAAGGTGATGTAGATATTCATGAGGAAGTCAAAAATAAGCTTGGAAGAGCCTGCGCCAGTGTTCTCAGTTCTGTTCTTAAAGACGATTATACGGTGGCAATAACAGGCGGAACAACTATTTTTAAGATGATAGAATCTATGCCTAAACAGCATGTTCATTATAAAAATCTTATGATTATACCTGCAAGAGGCAGTGTCGGGAAAAAAGTAGAGCTTCAAGCTAACACTGTAGCAGTAGAGCTTGCCAAAAAATTAGGGGCAGGTTATGAACTCTTAACTATTCCGGATAATTTAAGTAACCAGTCTATCAGCCTTATTAAAAGTGAACCACAAATACAAAAAATATTGCAAAAAATAGCAAAAACCGATATTATTATATTTGGGATAGGCGGTGCAAAAAAAATGGCTAACCGCCGAAAAGAACCAAAAGAGGTTTTAGACATTCTTACAGAGAAAAAAGCTGTTGCAGAAGCTTTCAGACACTATTTTGATGCCAAGGGCAAAGTCGTATACGCCTCACAGTCCATTGGTGTTGCACCACATATAGCCATGACCATTCCTATCCGCATAGCAATAGCGGGGGGGACCTCAAAAGCAAATGCCATTTTAGCAACAAGAGCCTTGCTTAAAAACAGTTATTTGATCCTAGATGAGGCAGCAGCTAGAGAAATTGTAAAAAAATCTAAATAAAAGCTTCAGAGTATAAAATATTAATCAAGTTAAGTGGGTATCATATCGCTAGGCTAGGTACATACTAAGGAATAGCGATTTGAATATAAATAAAAAAGAACTTTCAAGGAGGAACCAATAATGGCTGTAAAAGTAGCAATTAATGGATTTGGACGTATTGGACGTCTCGCATTTAGACAAATGTTTGGTGCAGAAGGATATGAAGTAGTAGCAATCAACGACTTAACAAATGCTAAGACACTCGCACACTTATTAAAATACGACTCAGCACAAGGCAGATACGGTAAAGAAGTATCTGCAACAGAAGACTCTGTTGTAGTAGAAGGCAAAGAAATCAAAATCTACGCAGAAAGAGATCCTAAAAACTTACCTTGGGGAGATCTTGCAGTAGATGTTGTACTTGAGTGTACAGGATTCTTCGCAGACAAAGCTAAAGCAGAAGCTCACATCACAGCAGGCGCTAAAAAAGTTGTTATTTCAGCACCAGCTACAGGTGATCTTAAAACTGTAGTATTTAATGTAAATCATGACGTTTTAGATGGTACAGAAACAGTTATTTCAGCTGCTTCTTGCACAACAAACTGTTTAGCACCTATGGCTAAAGCACTTAACGATTTAGCTTCAGTACAAAAAGGTTTTATGACAACCATTCATGCTTATACAAATGATCAAAATACATTAGACGGCCCTCACGGAAAAGGTGACTTAAGACGTGCTAGAGCTGCAGCTGCAAACATCGTTCCTAACACAACAGGTGCTGCTAAAGCTATCGGTCTTGTTATTCCAGAACTTGCTGGCAAATTAGACGGAGCTGCTCAACGTGTACCAGTTATCACAGGTTCTGTTACAGAGCTTGTAGTAGTTGTTAACGGAAAAGTAACAGTAGCTGAAGTTAATGCTGCTATGAAAGCTGCTTCAAATGAATCTTTTGGTTACACAGAAGAAGAATTAGTATCTTCAGACATCATTGGTATCACATTTGGTTCTCTATTTGATGCAACTCAAACAAAAGTTACAGAGCTTGGAGACAAGTCTTTAGTTAAAGTTGTTTCTTGGTATGATAACGAAAACTCATACACAAGTCAAATGGTTAGAACAATCAAATATTTTGCTGAAAACAGCAAATAATTTCTTTTAACTAAAAAGATCCATCATGGGTCCGGTCGTGTAGGTTAGACTATAGGATCGGGCCTTTTTGATTATAAAAAATTGAATGTTATTTATAAAAGGAGATTATTAAAAATGTTAAATAAAAAAACAGTAGAAAGTTTACAAGGTCTTGCAGGTAAAAAAGTATTAGTACGTTGTGACTTTAATGTACCGCTTAAAGAAGGTGTGATCCAAAACGAAAACCGTATCGTAGGGGCACTTCCAACGATTAAAAAATTAATGGAACAAGGGGCAAAAGTTATCCTTTGCTCACATCTTGGCAAACCAAAAGGAGAACCAAAACCTGAGCTTTCATTGGCACCGGTTGCAGAAAGCCTTTCTAAGCACTTAGGTGTTGCTGTAAAATTTGCTGATGATAATGAAGTGGTTGGAGCAGCAACAAAAGCTATGGCAGCTGAGCTTAAAGACGGCGAAGTAATGCTTCTTCAAAATACCCGTTACAGAGAAGAAGAAACAAAATACGGCAAAGATGAAGCAGCAGCTGAGTATGCAAAAGAACTGGCAGCACTTTGTGACAATGAAGTATTCGTTAACGACGCTTTTGGTACAGCTCACCGCGCACACTGCTCAAATGTTGGTGTAACAAAATTCACTAAAGAAAATGCAGTAGGATACCTGATGGAAAAAGAAATCAAATTCCTTGGAGATTCTGTAGAAAATCCAGTACGTCCTTTTGTAGCTATTCTTGGCGGAGCTAAAGTTTCAGATAAGATCAACGTGATCAATAACCTTCTTGAAAAAGTAGATATCCTTATTATCGGTGGCGGTATGGCTTATACTTTCCTTAAAGCACAAGGACAAGAAATAGGCGGGTCACTCCTAGAAGAAGATAAAATGGACTATGCTTTAGAAATGATTAAAAAAGCAGAAGAAAGAGGCGTTAAGCTGTTACTGCCAGTAGATCATGTGATCGGCAAATCATTTTCTAATGATACAGAGTTCAAAACAGTGGATACGATTGAAGCTGGCTGGTCAGGTTTTGATATTGGACCAAAAACAATTACACTTTACATGGAAGCTCTGGAAGGCGCTAAAACAGTTGTATGGAACGGACCAATGGGTGTATTTGAGTTCTCTAACTTTGCAGAAGGTACTTTAAAAGTGGCAGAAGCTCTTGCAAATCTTGAAGATGCAACAACAGTTATCGGTGGCGGAGACTCTGTAAATGCTGTTAAACGCCTAGGTTTTGCAGATAAAATGAGCCATATTTCAACAGGCGGCGGAGCAAGTCTTGAATTCCTTGAAGGTAAAGAACTTCCAGGGGTAGCAGCAGCTGATAATAAATAATAAAAGCAATCTGAGGATACTTATAAAACATCATTAAAGGAGATAGAATCATGCGTAAAAAAATCGTAGCAGGCAACTGGAAGATGAATATGACTCCAGCAAAAGCTGTAGAACTTATCAACACTTTAAAAGATAAAATCAATGTATCGGATGTAGATGTAGTAGTATGCCCTGAAGAAAGCGGAGCCTATACTGGAGAAATAGCACCAGATATGCTTGTAGAGCTGGGCGTAAAATACGTTATTATTGGTCACTCAGAAAGAAGACAATACTTTGCTGAAACAGATGTGACTGTTAATAAAAAAGTAAAAAAAGCTATTGAGCATAACCTTATTCCTATTCTTTGCGTGGGTGAAAGCTTAGAGGCAAGAGAACAAGGAATTACTATCGATCTTGTGCGTCAGCAGACAAAGATTGCACTCAAAGATGTCGCAACGATGGATGTTAAAAAAGTTGTTATTGCTTACGAACCTATCTGGGCAATCGGAACAGGCAGAACAGCCACTTCAGGTCAAGCAGAAGAAGTATGCAAGGCTATAAGAGACGTAGTAGCGGAAGTGTATGGAAGCGGCGTAGCTGATGAAGTAAGAGTACAATACGGCGGCTCTGTAAACGGCGCTAATGCCAATGAGTTATTTAACATGGGCAATATTGATGGGGGCTTAGTAGGTGGAGCAAGTCTTAAAGAAGAATTTGTATCTATTGTAAACTACTAAGATTTAAAGGAGAATAATAATGAGTAAACAAACAACGTTATTGTTAATACTGGATGGATTTGGTATTAATGAGAGATGTGAAGCAAATGCTATTTGCCAAGCAGAAAAACCTCATATAGATAGAATCATGAAAGAGTATCCTACTGTAAAAGGTTATGCAAGTGGTATGGCAGTAGGTCTTCCAGATGGACAGATGGGTAATTCAGAGGTTGGGCATCTTAATATGGGAGCCGGACGTACTGTTTATCAAGAACTAACACGTATTACAAAGTCTATTGCAGACGGCGATTTCTTTACCAATAAAGCACTGCAGGAAGGGATACAAAACTGTATCGATAAAGATTCAGCACTTCATTTATTTGGACTTCTTTCAGACGGCGGTGTGCACAGTCACATTACCCATGTTTATGGACTTTTGGAAATGGCCAAAAAAGCTGGACTCACTAAAGTATACGTACATCTTTTCTTAGACGGCCGTGATACGCCTCCTACATCTGGTAAAGGTTATGCAGAGG
>JARBTY010000120.1 GCA_029239935.1 Clostridia bacterium
AAAATCAGTGAACTTGCCTATGGGTCTAAAAAGGCTCAAGCTCTTTTTAAAGATATGATGATAAGAGCTTATGAGGATTTTGGATTTGAAACAGAAAACGTTCCTCTCATGATAGAAGCGGTCCCTTTGTCTACAGACAGCATTATGATAGTGGTGACAAAAGTCGAAGATCCATCTCAAATAGAAGAAAAACTGGATGCTATAGGGGAAAGACCTACTCATCGTACCTTTAAAGAGCCGGAAGAAGACAGATTGACGGATCTTGCACTTATGGGCAAGGATATGGAAGAACATAAGGAAAGTGATATAAAAACTAAAGCAAAATCTTTAACGTATTTATTTAGTGAATTTGATAGCGTATGTATGGCAGCACACAGAATGAGTTCTTTATTCATTGGAGACAGTTCGCTTTATAAGTATAACGAAAAATATTTTCTTATTTTAAATAAGAATAAAAAAGCAAATGTTAAGGCAGATACCTTAATAGGTATACTAGATGAGTTTGGTAGCAAGTGTCCGTCAACAGATTTAAATGAAATGTTTTTAAAAGAACATGGCAAGTTAATGATTGATTTGCATGCCGTTGATGTACTTGCAAAATATTTATAAGAGACAGATAAAAATCCTGTATTTGAGCATTAAGAGCGCTTGAATGCGGGATTTTTATCTCTTGATAAGAGGGAAATATAAAGGGTTAGCCTATTTATAGGGATTTACTTAAATAGTTAGCGATGTTATACTAAATGTAAATTTAATAGTGGTGTTTTGCGGGGGGACCATTTTGGTTGAGAAGGTTAAAACCTGACCCTTAGAACCTGTTAGTTAATACTAGCGTAGGGAAGCAAGTCGTATACTTTTTGTATCGGATAGCAAGTGCTTACTGTGAGAGTAGGCACTTTTTTTATTTATTCAAAAGTGCCTGCAGAAAACGTTGTGGATTAATCGAATAGGGTCTCTCATAAGATTTTGGTTCTTTTCAAAAAAAGACCTATTAAATAGAACGAGTAAATTTGATAAAGATGAGGAGAGAGATACAATGAAATATGCAACGCAAATGGAAGCAGCTAAAAAGGGTATTATTACAAAAGAGTTAGAAATAGTGGCCGCAAAAGAGGGGATGAATATCCAGGAGCTTAGAGAATTAGTAGCAGAGGGGAAAGCAGTTATTCCAGCTAATAAAAATCACCTGTCACTGGATCCAAATGGTGTTGGCAATAGGCTTAAAACCAAAATTAATGTTAATCTTGGTACCTCCAAAGATTGTTTAAATCTTGAGATGGAAATGGAAAAGGTACAAGGTGCAGTCAAAATGGGTGCAGAATCCATTATGGATTTAAGTTCTTTTGGAGATACCCATACGTTTAGAAAAAAACTTATACAGGAATGTTCAGCTATGATAGGAACGGTTCCAATTTATGATGCTATTGTACATTACAATAAAGATTTGACACAGATTACGGCTAAGGAGTGGCTGGAAGTCGTGAGAATGCATGCAGAAGACGGTGTGGATTTTATGACCATTCATTGTGGCATCAATAAATTGACAGCCCAAAGATTTAAGAATAATAAACGTTTGACTAATATCGTATCAAGAGGTGGGTCTCTTATTTTTGCATGGATGGAAATGACAGGTAATGAAAATCCATTTTATGAGTTTTATGATGAAGTTTTAGAAATCTGTAGAAGTTACGATGTTACCATAAGCCTAGGGGATGCCTGCAGGCCAGGATCTATTGAGGATGCCAGTGATATTTCACAAATCGAAGAACTTATTGCGCTGGGAGAACTTACTCAAAGAGCATGGGACAAAGATGTTCAGGTTATTGTTGAAGGGCCAGGACACATGCCTTTAGATCAAATACAAGCCAATATGAAGATCCAACAGACGATATGTAAAGGTGCACCTTTTTATGTGCTGGGACCTCTTGTAACCGATGTAGCTCCTGGATATGATCACATTACATCAGCTATAGGCGGAGCTGTTGCGGCAACCTATGGGGCATCATTTCTCTGTTATGTGACACCGGCAGAGCATTTGAGACTGCCAAATTTAGAAGATATGAAAGAAGGTATTGTAGCTTCTAAAATTGCAGCTCATGCTGCGGATATTGCCAAAGGCATCAAGGGCGCTAAAGATTGGGACTATGAGATGAGCACAGCAAGAAAAAATCTTGATTGGGAAAAGATGTTTGAGCTGGCAATTGATCCTGAGAAAGCAAGAAGATACCGGGATGAATCAACACCAGAACATTCAGATACTTGTACAATGTGCGGCAAAATGTGTGCTGTAAGGAATATGAATAAAATTTTAAATGGTGAACATGTGGATGTTATTTAGGAGGGGAAAAGATGTTTGAGGCTATTTTAGAAAATGTATCGAATAAATCGCCTATTGTTCATGCCATAACGAATTATGTAACGGTTAATGATTGTGCCAATATTATTTTAGCCTCAGGGGGGTCCCCTATTATGGCTGATAATATTTATGAGGTTGAAGAAATAACCGCCATATGCCATGCCCTTGTCATTAACATTGGGACGATCAATGATGTGTTGGTAGAGTCTATGGTAAAGGCTGCAAAAAAGGCCAATGAAATAGGGCATCCTGTTATCTTAGATCCGGTTGCAGTAGGTGCTTCAAAGTTAAGAACAAGCGCAGTAAACAGGCTCTTGAAGGAAGTAAAGTTTTCAGTCATCAGAGGCAATATATCAGAGATAAAAGCTATTGGATTAGGCATTGGGAGTACTAAAGGGGTAGATGCTGATGAGGCAGATGCTGTCTGTGCTGATAATTTAGAGGCAACTATTGAGTTTGCAAGAAAGGTAAGTCACAGCACAGGAGCAGTCATAGCCATATCAGGGGCAATAGATATCATTACAGACGATAAAAATACTTATATCATTAAAAATGGACATAGTCTGATGGCAAAGGTAACAGGCACGGGCTGTATGCTTACCGCAGTTATAGGCAGTTACTGCGGAGCCAATAAAGACAATCTGTTAGCAGCAACAGCAGCGGCGGCAGCGGCCATGGGACTGGCAGGAGAGTTGGCCCACACCAAACTTCTCCAAGGTAGTTTAGGAACTTCTACTTATCGTACTTACATCATAGATTATATGAGCCAAATGAACAGCAGCGTATTAAATGGAGGGATAAAACTTGAAAGTAGATAAAAAATCTATGCTCCTCTATGCAGTGACGGACAGAACATGGCTTGGAGAAGAGCTTTTAGAAAAACAGGTAGAAAAAGCTATACAAGGCGGCATAACATTTTTGCAGCTTAGGGAGAAGGCATTAGCGCATAAACCATTTGTTAAACAAGCATTGGAGATAAAAAGGGTAACAGATGATTACAAAATACCTTTTGTCATCAATGACAATGTTGAGGTGGCTTTAGAGGTGGATGCAGATGGTGTTCATATCGGCCAGCAGGATGGCAGCGTCAAAACAATAAGAGAAGTTTTGGGAAAAGAAAAGATTTTAGGTGTATCTGTCCAGACAGTGGAGCAAGCTGTTGCAGCTGAAAAAGACGGTGCTGACTATTTGGGTGTAGGAGCTGTATTTTCTACATCCACAAAATTGGATGTCAAAACGATGTCTCTTGAAATACTTAAAAATATTTGTGAGGCAGTAAATATTCCAGTAGTAGCTATAGGAGGCATTTCACAAAAAAATCTATTAGACCTTAAGGGCAGTGGTATAGACGGCATAGCTGTGGTATCAGCTATTTTTTCACAAAAGGATATTGAAACCGCTACTCAAAAACTTTATGAGGCGGCTAAAGAGGTGATAGGATGATAGATTTCAAAGGGGCCATATTTGATCTTGATGGCACACTGATAGATTCTATGGCTATATGGAACCGTGTAGGAACAGACTTTTTATTAAGTCATGGGATTACACCACCAGAGGATATTGAAGAGCTATTAAAACCTATGAGTTTCTATCAATCAGCTCAGTATTTTATAGAGGTACATCAAATAAATTACACTGCTGATCAAATTATGACTTTGGTTTATGAAAAGGTGGCAGATCAGTACAGGTCAACGATACCATTAAAAGATTCTATTAAAGAATATCTGGAGAAGCTTCATAAGCATGGGATTAAAAAATGCGTGGCTACAGCATCAAATAAAGAGCTGGCTATAGAGGCTTTAAAACGTTTAGAAATAGATCACTATTTTGAGTTCATTGTGAC
The DNA here is from genome assembly GCA_029239935.1 of Clostridia bacterium. The sequence continues at coordinate 4,200 of JARBTY010000120.1, forward strand.
CTGCGATGAACTGAATACAGGCAAAGAAGAACCTAAGATCTATCTAGAAGCAGCTAAAAGACTAGGGATGAATCAAGAAGATATTGTTGTGTTTGAAGATGCCTTGTATTGTGCAAAAACCGCTAAGAATGCAGGATTTCATGTGGTTGGTGTATATGATAAGTCGTCCCAAAAGGATATAGAAGCGCTTAGAGAAGAATGTGGGCATTTTATTATGTCTTTTAAGGAATTACTCTAATAAGGAAGGAGAAAACGATGAAAACTGTATTAACAATTGCAGGGTCGGATTGCAGTGGAGGAGCGGGGATACAAGCGGACCTTAAAACAATCACAGCCCATAAGATGTATGGGATGAGTGCGATAACCGCACTCACTGCACAAAATACCCTGAGTGTTTTTGAAGTAATGAACGTTGCGCCAGAATTCGTCGGGAGGCAGCTAGACAGCATTTTTACAGATATTTACCCAGATGCTATAAAAATTGGAATGGTTTCATCCCAAGAAATTATTGAAGTCATTGCAGAGAAATTGTGCCAATACAGAAAAGAAGACAATCTCACCCCTATTGTTTTAGATCCTGTTATGATCTCCACAAGCGGAAAAGCATTGATAGACGACAAGGCAATGGATGCTTTAAGAAATAGATTGATACCTATGGCAGATATGATTACACCCAACATACAAGAAGCAGAAGTGTTAACAGGCCTTTCTATAAGGACAACTGAGGAGATGATTGAAGCTGCAGCAAAAATAGGGATGTTTTATAAGGGCAGTATACTCATAAAGGGTGGCCATTTAGTAGATAAAGCGGATGATTTGCTTTACCAAAAGGGAGACGTTTTTTGGTTTGAGGCAAAACGGATTGGTACGAAAGAAAGACATGGAACAGGCTGTACATTGTCTTCGGCGATTGCATGTCATTTAGCCAGTGGTTTGGACAGCCAGACGGCCGTGGGTTATGCCAAGGCCTATGTGGCAGGAGCTCTCAAAACAGATAGCTATCTGGGAAATGGCAGCCATCCCATTGATCATACATATAATATCCGTTAAAAAAGCAGCCTATAGATGTGTCTATAGGCTGCTTTTTTCAATATAGTACAGAAAATATAAAGGGAATTATTGGCTAACAGTTTGGAGGTAGCTATTAAGCTTACCCACTAACTCATCTGCATCTATTCCGTGAACCATGCAAGCTTCACCTAGAGATTCCATTTGAGATGATGGGCAGCCAAGGCAATGCATACCAGAATTCATGAGTATTGGAATAACCCCTCTATCAACTTGTAAAATATCTCCGATAATCATATCTTTAGTGATTTGATTTGTCATTATTTTATCTCCTTCTATTAAAAAATAGTATGATACATCCTAACACTTATTATTATAAATAGAATTGACGTGTTTTTCAACTTTTATTCTTGAACTTGCGATATCTAATTTTGGGCGACCATCATAAGTTTAGGAATAATTTGTTGTTTTCTGGAATAAACATCCGGTAGAAAAATGCTGTCATCTGTCTTATAAAGTCCAAAGGCATGCTCTGCTAACCAACGTTCTTTGCCTACAGCTAACAATTCGGTACCGCCGATGATAATATCTGTAACCATAAGAAGAGAAAGGTCAAGATTTTCTTTGTTTTCCAGAGATTTCATTTCATTTAGAATAGAGTCCTTGAGGCTGAATAAACTTTTGAAGTCACCGGTGTTGACCTGAGAAACACTGATATTGTATTTGCCGATTGTAAAGTGCTTGCGGTCCATATAAAGGAGTTCATCCGCGGACACACCCTCAAGAGATGTAGCGGCTCCGATAAGCTGGCTGCCATATTCATTAATATCTACTTCAGCAATTTGAGCTAATTTTTTTGCAATACGGATATCATCTGCTGTACAGGTAGGTGATTTGAAAATGAGAGTATCTGATAAAATAGCACTTAGCATAAGACCGGCAATCTGTTTTGGGGGCATAACATTGTAGTCTTCATACATTTTTCCAATAATGGTACAGGTACATCCAACTGGTTCAGCTCTTATAAATACAGGAATACCTGTATCAATATTTGCAATGCGATGATGATCAATAATTTCCAGAATTTCAGCCTGTTCAATGCCGGAGGCACTTTGGTTTTTTTCATTATGATCTACAAGAATGACTTGCTTTTTCTGGATATTAATGAGGTGTCTTTTAGAAATAATGCCGCGGACTTGCCCTTCCTCATCTAATATAGGAAACTGTCTATGGGGACTTTCAAGCATCACTTCTTTGACCTCGTCCAAACTATCATCTGTACTGAAATAAATGATATTTTGATTACTGATTAGATTTTTGATAGAGATACTTTGAGAAATCATTTTGATGGTTTTAAAGAAGGAGTAAGGCGTGTAGATCACTGCACAAGTCGTATTAAGAGGAATGGCAGGGTCAAGGTGTTCCATATTCTGATCCGTAATAATAACGCAGCCAGCACCGCATTTAAGAGCCATTTCAATAAGCTCATGATTTGAGCCTGTAATAATGATATCAGTGTCTTTAAATGGGGTTGTGCTGCTAATAGAAGCCGTTGTATAGACGTCGCCTAAAACATAAGCATGGGGGTACTTGCTGCCAAGGACTTTACCTTCTAATACGGCAGCAATATTAACAAAAGGCGTTTTATGATTTTTAAGGACACTACCGTCTGTAAGACCGATATAGGTTTTAGCAATATCAGAAATAGATATAACACCAGCCAGCTTATGATCGTGGTAAAGAATAGGAATCATTTGTCTTTTATGAGTCGTCATAATGTCCCAAGCTTTTTTGACGGAGTCAACCACATAGACTGGAGGAACCGCATAATAATTCATGTCACTAACTTGAGGTTTGATATTTTCTATCAATAAAGGTGTCTTAACATCAAAATAATCGAGGGCAAACTGGGTTTCCTTAGTAATCTTTCCAAGTCTTGCAGCTTTGATATTTGTTACGCCCAAAACTCTTTTGAGATGAGCATACGCAATTGCTGAACAAATAGAATCGGTGTCGGGATTAATGTGTCCAAAAACATAAATTTTTTTTTCCATAAAAAGCTCCTTTACTGTTAAATACAACTATTAAATTAGTATACTATGTATTAAATAATGAAATAATGACTTATAAAGTGTATTTTTAATGTAAAATAAACATAGCAATATCCCTATATATTGTCAACCTTTGAAGGGGAAAATAATCAAAAATTTCAAAAATTATTTCGAACGTTTTTCTTTTAAAGTTAATAAATATTCGGTTTTGTATTGATTTATACTATAATGTTTGATATGATAAACGTGTTTGAACGATATTGAAAGGATGTGTAAGCCATGCCAACTAAAGTAATAATAGGCGCACAATGGGGAGATGAAGGAAAAGCAAAAATAATAGATATATTATCTGAAAAGGCAGATGTTGTAGTACGTTGCCAAGGTGGTAATAATGCAGGACATACTGTAGCAGTTAACGAAGAAGTCTATAAATTCCAGCTCATACCTTCTGGAATACTATATCCAGGAAAACAATGTGTAGTAGGTAATGGTGTTGTAATAGATCCAGCAGGTATATTAGGAGAAATAGATAATTTAGTTAATAAAGGCATAGATGTAAGTACACTTAGAATAAGTAACAGAGCACATATTGTAATGCCTTATCATAAAGCATTAGATAAAGCCAAAGAAGACCTCTCTGCGAAGGAAGGCAAAGATATTGGGACAACCATGAAAGGTATTGGACCTTGTTATATGGATAAGGCAGAAAGAACGGGTATTCGTTTCTGTGATTTGTACCATGAAGAGGTTTTTAAAGAAAAAGTAAGAACTAACGTAGCTGTTAAAAATAAAATGCTAAAATATGTCTATAATCAAGAGATACAGTTTGATGCAGAAGAAATCATAGCAGAGTATCTTGAATATGCTAAAAGGCTCAAACCCCACGTGGAGGATACAACCGTTACGGTGTATGAAGCTATCAAAGAAGGTAAAGACGTCTTATTTGAAGGGGCGCAAGGAACCCTTTTAGATTTAGATATAGGGACGTATCCTTATGTTACCTCGTCACATCCGGTAACTGGAGGCGCTTGTATAGGTGCTGGCATTGGACCTACTATGATCGATGAGTGTATTGGTGTTATGAAAGGTTATATTACCCGTGTAGGTAAAGGGCCTTTTCCTACAGAACTTGAAAATGAAATAGGAGAACACATCAGACAAGAAGGCCACGAGTTTGGTACAGTAACAGGTCGTCCAAGACGATGTGGATGGTTTGATGCCGTTATTGGGGAGTTTGCAGTAAGGACAAGTGGACTTACTCAAATAGCGCTTAATAAAATTGATGTACTCAAAGATATAGAGACGATTAAAATTTGTACAGGCTATGAGTTTAAGGGCGCGGTGATTAACTATTTTCCAGCCAGCCTTGAAGATCTTGAACTTTGCAAACCAATCTATGAAGACATGGAAGGCTGGGGAGATATCTCACATATCAGGACATATGAAGCCTTGCCTGAAAGTGTAAAAAAATATCTTGCAAGAATAGAAGAACTCTGTGGTTGTAAAATTACCATGGTAGGGGTTGGACCAAACAGAGATCAAAATATAGTTATAGCATAGAGATTCTTTAAAAGCGGCAGAGGTATATCTGCCGCTTTATTAGT
>JARBTY010000121.1 GCA_029239935.1 Clostridia bacterium
TGACCTGCCTTCTCAAACGCCCAAGCATATTGAGTAGATACTACACCTCGTCCAAAAAATAATATTTTCATTCTGTTTCCCTCCAAATAACAGTTGTTGTTTTTTCAACAAATGTTTGATAAAATAAATATAAACATTATTAACTTATTAATCAATGGTTGATATTACAGCTTTTGTTGAATAATCAACAGATTTCAACCTTCTGTTGAAAATATATGGAGGATTTATGGACAGGCGAATACAAAAAACGAGGCAACTAATTATGGCTACTTTTGTCGAACTTCTAAGTGGGAATAAGTTTGAGAAAATAACAATTAACGATATTGCAGAACATGCAAATGTGAATAGAGGAACTGTTTATCTTCATTTTGCTGACAAGTACGATTTACTGGATAAGTGCATTGAAACATATACTAGTAAGCTCATGCAGTATTGTGAGGAACAAGAAGTTAAGAGTGCTGATTATAATGTACTCCTTACCACATTTGAATACCTGCGTGAAAATTTTGCTCAATACAAAATTTTGATGACAAATGAGGGCATTGGCTATTTTCGCAAAGCTCTTTATTCAATGATTGCCTCAAAAATTGCGACAGTTGTTGTGACTACGAACGATACGGTAGGCTTTTCAAAAGAAATTACAGTGCATTTTTTAACCTCGGCTTTTGTTGGTGTAGTCGAATGGTGGCTTGTGAATTCCATGCCATGTAGTATAGAAGAAGTAACAAAACAGATATGGGCGCAAGCTAGTCTTCATCAGACTTCATTGTCTGTACTTTTTGATAGAAACTAGCAATTTCAGTATGCTTCACTTTTGGGTGCGAATGTTATTCCTATGTGCTAGAATAATTGTCCGCAAAACGCAATCCACCATAAAAGGGAAAAAAGCAGTGTAAAATATAGAAACCCTAATATCCAATTATCCGAAATTATTAAAAGCAATAACCAAAGTTGAAATGTGAAAGCCATTACTATATAACGATTTAAATTTAACAAAACAAAGGAGCAGGGGCTATCAATTTTAACGATATTAACTATGAAAACAGGCAAAAAATAGGGCTACATTTCATTAGGGTCAAATGCAGTTCTTTCTCCTACTGGTGTATCCATAACTTTGCGTTTAGAGAGTACCCAAAGGCAAACGCCCACTGCACATGCACAAAATTCAGATGCGGTCAGCGACCAAATTACACCATCCAATCCAAACATTATGTTTCCCGCAATAATGATAGGAATGAGTGCAATTCCTCTTGCTACGGACATAATATTGGACTGCACACCTTTACCAAAAGCTTGAAATATACTTGTGATAAACCCCGAAAGTCCGGCGAACAAAGTGGATAGGAGGAGTGCTGTTAAAATTTCTTTACCTACATGAATTACATTAGTATCAGAGCTGAACAAACTAAGTATTTGTGTCCGAAATGCAAACAAGATAGCAGCAATTCCCAAAACAATACAAACGAGATAGGTTACTGTTGTTTTAAGCAATTTACTCAAACGTTCGGTATCTGCTGCCGCATAAGAGAATGCTATCAAAGGCACTACCCCCATATACAGACCCATACCAATCAAATCGGCAATCTGACACATTCGGTTGGCTACACCAAAAGCAGCAACCACATAATCACCATACATCATCGAATAGTTGTTAAATAAAAGACTCGATACAATTAAAAAGCATGAAAGTAGAAGTGCAGATACACCAATCTTGAAAATGTTGCCAAGTATATCCTTTGTAGGTTTAAAATCCTGTAGTGACACACTCTGAACAGGACTTTTTGTGTTCAGATACCAAACATAGTACACAACCGCACAGATATTGCCAATCACAGTTGCGATAGCCGCACCCATCACACCCATGCCAAGTGAAAAAATTAAAATTGGGTCAAGTATGATATTAACAGCCACGCTAATAACCATGCCAATCATAGATTCCTTTGCCGCACCTTCACCCCGAATAGTTTGACCTAAAGTAAAATTTGCTATCATGAACGGTGCGCCAATCACAAAAGGCAGAATATAATCCATTGTTGGGGTAAATGTGTCACCAGTCGCACCTAAGACATTTAAAACTGACGTTAAAAGCGGGATACATATTATAGAAAATACAACACCTGCCAACAACGACAAATAAAAATTAACAGAGGATGCACTTTTTACGCCACTCATATTTTTTTCGCCTAGTAGACGTGAAATGTAGGTACTTCCACCAGTTCCAAACAGTTCTCCAAGTGCCATAAGAATAGTAATAAACGGTAGCGCAAGCGTTACAGCGGCCAATGTAGACGTATTATTCAATAGACCTATGAAATAGGCGTCTGTGATATTATAAATCATATTGACGATCATACCCATAATCATTGGTATTGCCATGTGCATAATCGCTTTAGGCACGGGTGCTTTCTCAAGATAATACATTTCATTATTTTCTTCATTGTTCATAATAACATCTCCTTTTAATTAGTAGAATTCTACCTAATTGCGCAAAAGAAAGCGCTATTAAGCGCGATTGCTAGTGCCTATGTTTTTATATGCTTTTACCAGCAATTCTAAAAAGTCTTTCTTCTGTTCATTCGTAAATCCCTGCAACAGTTTTCGTTCGGTTTCCGCAAAGATATTTTCAGTTTCATCTATCAACTGTATGGACTTTGCGGTAATTTCAATCTTCATTGTACGCCCGTCCTCATCACCCTGATGCCGGATAATAAATCCGTTTTTTTCAAGTCCATTCAAAAGGCTTGTGATTGACGGGCCACTTAGCCCCATAGTCTCACTTAATGCCTTGCGGCTTATTTCGCTTCTATTTTTTATACTATCATGAATGTCTCCAAGAAGCCGAGCTTGTTGATTTGTTATGCCGTAATCGACTAGGCTTTGATCGTTGGCATAGCGCATACCGAATGCAATAGCCCGAATGTAGTAGCCGTAACCCTCCATTCTATCCACCTCCAAAATTAGGTTCAATTCTACTTAATATTATATAGGTAGAGTTCTACTTTGTCAAGACGTACACAAATATTTTGTGATGACCCGAAGAGGTAAATAAAACTTCTGTTGGTATTTGTTTTAAAGCACAGTATTTTACTTATAAGTATACCTTCGTTCCTCAATCCATGTACTGCGTACATAGAATTTGTACATAAAAAGTCCCAATAACCCGCTGTTTTCAGTGGATTATCGGGACTAAGTACGTCACGAACGTCTATGTGGTCGGCTTAGTTAAAATATCTCTTTAATAATCCGCCAAAAGCCTGCCCATGCCTTGCTTCATCTTTGCACATTTCGTGTACTGTATCGTGAACAGCATCATAACCTAATTGTTTTGCAAGTGTTGCAAGATCTTTTTTACCCTGACAGGCACCATTTTCTGCATCTACTCTCATTTGAAGGTTTTTACGGGTATCGCCTGTTACTACTTCTCCAAGAAGTTCTGCAAATTTAGCTGCATGTTCTGCTTCTTCAAATGCAATACGTTTGTAAGCTTCTGCCACTTCTGGGAAACCTTCTCTGTCTGCTTGACGGCTCATAGCCAGGTACATACCTACTTCTGTACATTCTCCTACGAAATTCTCACGAAGACCTTCTACAACTTTTTCATCTAATCCTTGTGCTACTCCGATTCTATGTTCATCAGCCCAAGTAAGTTCTCCTGCTTGCTCTGTGAATTTTGATGCTGCTGCCTTACAGATTGGACATTGGTCTGGTGCTGAATCTCCTTCGTGAACATAACCGCAAATTGTACATACATATTTTTTCATAGCTTAATCCCTCCGTTATTTTATATATAATAATTTTTATTAAGTAATAATAGTTATTACTCACCTGTTAATATAATACCACATTTAAAACTTTTGTCAACATATTATTATAAATTTTATAAAATAGATATTAAAAAAAATCCAGCCTATATGCCTCTTTATGGGCAAGACTGGATTCTTTTATTTTTAAGTTTTATAAATGACTATTTTTTAATGACACCTATACTATTAAATAAATCTGTTTTTTGTGCTTCAAGTGCCTCACCCATTTTCATTAATTCAGCTTGGGCATATTGATATTGTGCAGCCATCTTGCTTTCTGCTTCTATTTGAGCTGCATCCCCTTGATTTCTGGCTTCCACCTTAACAATATGATAACCATATGCTGTCTCTACTAACTCTGGATAAACTTTGCCGATTTCTCCAGTAAAAGAAGCAGTTTCAAATTCTGGCACCATTTGTCCTTTAGGAAAAGTATATTCACCGCCCTGATCTTTTGACCCAGGATCTTGTGAGTAAGTTTTTGCAAGCTCAGCCATATCTTCTCCTGCTAATGCTTTCTTAAGGATGTCTTCAGCCAATGCTTTAGCTTCCTTAACTTTATCCTCTGGCAAAGCTTTGCCTTCAGCATCCACAGTTTGAATTAAAACATGTTTTACTGTAGCTGTTTCATACTGTGCTTTAACTTGATCCCTTTGCAGGCTTATTTCTTCTTCAGTTGGCGTATAGCCCTCGCTCAGGTTTTGGATGACTTTTTGTACGATAAATCCATGAGTGATGAATTCTTCCATATCTTTGAGCTCAAATTGAAGGGCTGTTACCAGCTCCGCATTATTAGTAGTAATATCATTAGACTGATCACTGATTGCTTTCTTTTCTTCATCAGACAATGTCAGCTTTAATTCTTCTGCTTTTTGCTTAGCTGCAATAGATATTTGAATGTCCCTTAAAGTACTTTCTTTAGCCATATCCTCGGCCTTTTTACCCTCTAGCTCCATCTCCCATACACTAGCTCCCATACTTTCAAATTGTTGCTGCGTAATCCAAAAATAAAGTTTGAAGACTGGTTCTGTAATGACCTCTTTGCCTATTGTCAGGACTGTTTCTCTACTAACAGGCACTGCTGCTATCTCTGGTGTTTTTTCTGCTGCTTTTGTTGCATCTGCTGGCTTAGCACTTGCTGTATTTGCTGCCAGTGTACTTTGATTAACATATACACCTATCGCTGTCCCTACTAGCAAAAGCGCAATAATCCCTGCAAATATTTTAGTCCTCTTGCTCTTAGAAGCCACCTTTTTGTCATCGCTCTCTTCAGTATCCACTGATTTTGCTTCGTCAACAGCCTCCATACTTTCATCTATCTCAGATGTTTCCACTGCCGTTTCAATCACGTCTTCTGCTTGACTTAATTTCTCTCCGCATTCCTTGCAATATTCCTGGTCCTCTGTGTTGATACACCCGCACTCTTTACAGTTCATCGTATTATCTCCTTTAACTTTTGTAAATTTATAGTAGTCTTTTGTGGGTAAAATGTTTTTTACCACTGGCATAGTCTGATACAATCTGACCATTTCCCGACAGTTTGTATTTATAAATAAGCAGTCCTTCTATTCCTACTGGCCCTCTTGCATGGATTTTAGAAGTACTTACGCCAACCTCTGCTCCAAAACCATATCTAAATCCATCACTAAACCTGGTAGAAACATTATGAAATACATTACCAGAATCCACAAGCATCATAAATGTATCTGCCTTTTCTAGATTTTTAGTGACTATGCAGTCCGTATGACCCGAGCCATAATGATTAATATGATCTATGGCCTCTTTTAAATCCTCTACTATCTTAATAGACAGCGTATAATCTAAATACTCGGTCTGCCAGTCTGCTTCATCTGCTTTTTCTGCTTCTATAATCTTTCTTGTCTCATCACAGCCCTTTAAAACCACTTGGTGGTGATCTAATGCGGCTTTAAGCTTTGGCAAAAAATGAGGTGCAATCGCTTTGTGCACCAATAGTGTCTCTAAAGCATTACACACTGCTACATACTGTACCTTTGAATCCGTTACTACTTTTACCGCCAGTTCTACATCTGCTTCATCATCCACATAGGTATGACATATGCCATCAGCATGCCCCATAACTGGAATATCTGAATGCTTCATAATGTAACTCACAAAAGCATTAGACCCCCTAGGAACAAGTAAATCAATGAACTGATGCATCTTGAGAATCTCATTAACATCCTCTCGGTTTTCCATCAGTGCAATCCATCCTGCCGGCATACCTGCCTCTTCTGTGGCTTCTTTAATCACTTGATAAAGTATTTTATTGGTTTCTTTGGCTTCACTTCCGCCTTTTAAAAGTACTGCATTACCACTTTTTAGACATAATGTTGAGATTTGAATCAGCGCATCTGGCCTTGATTCAAAAATAACGCCAATAACACCAATAGGACATGCCAATCTTGTGAGTATTAAATTTTCATCTAATTCTGTTTTTAATTGCACTTTCCCCACTGGATCCTCCAGCTGGCACAAGCTTTCAATCCCTTGTATGGCATCCTTTATTTTGCTTTCATCAAACTTAAGTCTTTTTAAAAGCGGCATAGCTACTTGTTCTTTTTCACTGTTTTCTATATCTATCTGATTAGCTCTTTCTATGGCTTCTTTATTGACATCAAGAGCCTTTGCTATCGCTTTAAGTGCTTCATTCTTTTTGTCTCCATCCATCGCTGACAGCTTAATCCCAGCTTGCCTGGCTTTTTGGGCTGCTTCATACATATTCATACGGCTTCTCCTCCTTTTTTTATCCCCATGTTTTTAATTATACCTTTTTTATAATGTTCTTACAAACATTATCTATAGTATAAACTCTAAAAAGGCTTCTTCCGTAAGGATAGGAATCCCTAATTCCTTTGCTTTTTTATTTTTACTGGAGTTTGACAGGCTGTCATTATTAATCAGATAATCTGTATTTTTACTGACTGAAGCCGTGACTTTACCGCCCAAAGCCTCAATTTTTGCCTGTAATTCCTTTCGGTTTTTAAAGTGGGTAACATCCCCAGTGATGACAAAGGATTTGTCCTTAAGTTTTAAATCCTCAAGGCTTATGATGCTTTCTTGTTTGAAATGCAGTTCTTTGAGGAGCAGCTCCAGCATGTTTTGATTAGCTTCTAAAGAGAAGTATTCATTAAAGGCTTTTGCACTGACAGGTCCAATACCATCTATAGTGATTAACTCACTTTCCAGCACCTGCATCATCAGTGTGATGTCATAGTTAAAAGATTTACAGATTAACTTTGCTGTATTAAGTCCCACTTGGGCAATGCCCAAAGCATAAATAAAGTTAACAATACTCACCTCTCTGGATTTCTCAATAGAGCTGATAAGATTGCTGTAGGATTTGTCTCCAAGCCCCTCCATCTTTACAATCTGCTCTTTATAGTCACTAAGATGATACAGTGATACAAAATCCTGAAGATATCCTTTTTCTAAGAATTTATCAATAGTTGCTTCTGATAAGCCTTCTATGTTCATGGCATCTCTGCTTGTGAAATGCACAAACGCTCTTAGCCTTTGAGCTTTGCAGTTGGCATTTGTACAATAAAGGGTTTTTGAAGCTTTTTCTTGTTTAACTACTGTATGAGCACCACAAACTGGACATGCCTCCGGTTCTTTAACCGGGCCTGTCTGTGTAAGGTTTTCTGATATTTGCGGGATAATCATGTTGGCTTTATAAACCTTTATCGTATCCCCTATCCCTAACTTTAAGTCTTCCAAAATGCTTAGATTGTGTACACTTGCTCTTTCTACAGTTGTTCCTTCTATTTCTACAGGTTCAAAAACCGCTATGGGATTGATGAGCCCTGTCCTAGACGTATTCCACTCTATCATGCGAACGGTTGTCTGGGCAATTTCATCTTTCCATTTGTAAGCTATAGAATCTTTGGGGAATTTCGAAGTTTCTCCAAGGGACTCTGAATAAGCGATATCATCATAGGTGAGGACTAAGCCGTCTGATGCAAACTCTTTCTTTAATATTTCCTGGGAAAAGTAATCTACAGCCTTTTCTATCGTTTCTTGTGTCACCTTTTTATACTCTACGATTTCAAAACCTTGGGAGTGAAGCCATTCTAGCTGCTCACTTTTTGTTTTCATTCCCTCTTTGCCCTCTACTATAGAAAAGACGTACAGTCGTACATTTCTTTTGGCTGTAATCTCTGAGTTGAGCTGCCTGACACTTCCGCTGCATAAATTTCTAGGGTTCTTATACTTTTCTTCTTTCTCACCTAAGCTGTCATTGATTTTTTGAAAATCAGAATAAGTAATAATAGCCTCTCCCCTTATGACAAGCCTTTCTTGATATTGGATTGTAAGAGGGATATTTTTAAAGACTTTGGCATTATTGGTGATATTTTCACCTATTTCTCCATTGCCTCTGGTCACAGCTCTTACTAATTTCCCCTGTTCATAGGTGCATACAATAGTAAGGCCATCTAGCTTCCAAGACAACAGTCCCTCTTGTCCATCCATAAATGACTTTAGTTTACCAATCTCCTTAGTCTTATCTAAAGAAAGCATCTTTTTTGAATGGGTAACCTTTAAAAGACTTCCGGCTATTTCATAACCTACCTTTTGGGTCACACTTCCCGAAAGGATAACTCCCGTCTCTTCTTCAAGAGCCTGAAGCTCATCATAAAGTTTATCATATTCATAGTTGCTCATTATTTCGGTGTTTTCTTGCTCATAAACATAAGCTGCCTTACTTAATAAAGCTACTAACTCTCTCATTCTATCTATTTGCTGTGTATCCATAAGGCTCTCCTACTCCAATAGGTTATAGACCTATATTTTTTGCAATTTAGCAAATCTTGTACTTAATTTTCTAGTTTCTCCACCTTTAAACTCAATGGTCACAAAAGTATCTTCTTTAGTCTGGCTGATTTCTTTTATCGTCCCTTGTCCAAACATCTTATGACGTACCACATCTCCTTCTATAAAATCCAAAACAGGCTGCGGCAGATTTTCTATTTTTTTCACACCAAAGTTGCCCATTGCCCCTTT